>DASZDF010000001.1:0-3544 GCA_035942275.1 Solirubrobacteraceae bacterium
AACCAGCGCGACCCGGCCGGCGGGCGCCCCCCGCCCTGGTGGTCGGAGCCCGCGATCGCCACCGCCCACGACCGCCCGGCGACCGAACAGCGCCGCCCGCCGCGCGACACGGTCGCCTCGAGCCGGCCGCTGCCCTCGAACATCCCGACCACGCCGGTCAGCCGCCAGCGGGTCTCGGTCGACCCGGCCCGCGTGACGCCGTCGAGCGCCAGCGGCTCCGCCGCCGCGGAGGGGACGCTCCCGGCCTCGATCGACCCGAGGCCGCACGGGGACGCCACCCGCCCGCTCACGTCGAACGCCTCGCCCGAGTCATCGACGTCGAAGGCCAGCCACACGTCCCCCGGCGCGCCGGCCCACCCGCCGCCGTATGTCCCGTAGCTGTTGATCGCGCTTGCGGGCGCCGGCGCGGCGAGCGCGAGCGCCGCGGCCAGGATCAGCGCGTGATGCGCCATTCGATCGTCCCCCGCGACGGCCCCTCGTTCGCGCTGTCGCAGAACTGCTCGAACTCGACCTTCAGGTGCGTCAGGCGGCGCAGCCGGTCGAAGCCGATGGCCAGGATCGTGAAGGAGCCGCTGGAGGTGCACCCGCGCCCGTCGCCGCTGACGTCGAAGTCGGCGGCGCCGGGCGTGGCGCTGTCGGTCGTGTAGCGCTGCCCCGGCGTCAGGCGGTTGAGCGCCGGCGCCGTGAACCGCGCGCTCCAGCTCGTCCCGTCGTGCGCGTCCACCTCGACGTTCACGTTCGTCCGCTCGCCGACGGCCGAGATCACCGCGTTCGTCCGGTCGTAGTTCCACACGCGGTCGCTGCCGACCCAGTCGCCGCCGCCGGTCATCGACCACGTGCCCTCGCCGATGCCCTCGGGCCGGGCGATCCAGCTCGTCCGCAGCCCGCAGCGGTCCACGACGCGCCCGTGGCGGCGCATCACGACGGTCGCGCGGAAGGTGCCGCGCCAGACCTGCTCGGCGGGCGCCAGCGGCGACCCGGAGAGCCGGCCGCTCAGCCGCATCGTCACCTGGGCGAGCCGGCCGCGCCGGTCGGGGAACTTGTAGCGCGAGGTCCCGACGACCGCGGCGCTCGCCTCGCCGTCGGCGCTCACGAAGTCGGCGTCCTGGAGGCGCGCCTTGAAGCCGCTCCGGCAGCGCGCGCGCCAGATGAGCTCGATGCGGTCCGTCTCGCCCTCCGTGTCGGCGTCGAGCGTCACGGGCTGGTCCTGCTGGGTGATCCCGCGGAACGACGTGGCGTGCGCGGCCGCGGGCCACAGCGCGAGCACGACGAGCGCGAGCAGGAACGCCCTCACGGCAGCGACCTGAACGCCAGCGTCCCGCGCAGCGCCTCTCCTGGTGCCCCGCACCGCTGCTCGAAGGTGACCGTCATGTCGCGCAGCCGCCCGCGCCCGTCGTACCGCGCCGCGTCGACGGTGAACTCGCCGACGCTCCCGCCGCAGCTGCGCGCCCCGATGACGTCGACCACGGCGCCGCCGTCGACGCTGTCGTCGTCGTCGGCGTCGACGAACCGCTGCCCGCGTGCGAGGCGGCGGCCCTCCGGCGCGGAGAACGTCGCGGTCCACGTCGTCCCGTCGCGTGCGATGACGGAGAAGACGACGGTCTCCCGGTCGCCGTAGGCGGTCATCTCGGCGTCCGCCCGGCCGTAGCGCCACTCCCGCCCCGCACCCACGTAGTCGCCGGCCGTGCTCGTCATCGTCCACGTCCCCGTCCCGTAGCCCTCGCGCCAGGCCCGCCAGCGGATCCGCTTGCCGCGGCAGCGCCCGACGATGCGCCCGGTCTCGTCGTCGCGCAGCTCGGTCTCCAGCTCCAGCACCCCTGACCACGTCTCGCTCCCGGGGCGGCCCCGCGGCGTCACGCGCAGGCCGCTCACCGCCACCTCGACGTAGACGGAGCTGCCCTCCGGCGGCGACGACTCCTCGAGAAGGGCGTCGGTGACGATCCCCACGACCGCGAACTCCCGCCCGCTCGTCGCGTACCGCGGCGCCCGCAGCGTCGTCCCGTCCGACCGGATGACGAGGCCCCGGCAGCGCAGGCGCCACTCGACGGTGATCGTCGCCTGCCGCTCCCCGGGCTGCGCGGTCACCCGCACCTCGCCGCCCTGCTGCGTGGCGCCGTGGTAGAGCCGCGAGAACGTCTGCGCGCCCGCCGGCGGCGCGGCGCAGAGCGCGACCAGGAGCGCGACCAGCGGTGCGAGGCGAAGCGGCATGTCCCCCGCGGTGCGGCTACCCGGCGCGCCGGGGCAGCATTCGGCGCGCGTACACTTCGCCGCCATGGCCGATCTCGAACGCTCCTCCGGCGGCAGGATGACCCGCCGCCAGCGCGAGCAGCGGGCGTACCAGCTCACGCTCGCCACCGGCGTCCTCACGGTCGCCGCCGTGGTGGGGTTCCTGCTCGCCGTGGTCGGCGTCGTCGGCTTCGGCCTGCCGATCCTCGCCGCAATCCTCGCGGTCGTCGCCGGGCTGCTGCTGCGGCGCACCCTCGGCCGGTAGTGCCGCCGCGCGTCTGGACGATCGGCTACGAGAACCTGCGGCCGGAGTCGCTCGCCGCGGAGCTCGGGGCGGCGCGGGTGGAGCGCGTGATCGACGTGCGGTTCCGCCCGCAGTCGCGCAAGCCGGGGATGTCGAAGGCGAAGCTGGGCGCGCTGCTCGCCGACCGCGGGATCGCGTACGAGCACCGCAAGGAGCTGGGCACGCCGGCCGACCTGCGCTGGCTCTTCCACGCCGGCAGGACGGAGGAGGCGGCCGCCGCCTACCGCGAGCACGTGGAGGGCACGGCGCCCGAGGCGCTGGCGACGCTGGCGGCAGAGCTCGAAGGCGGGCCGCGCACGGCGCTGCTGTGCCTGGAGGAGGACCCCGCGGGCTGCCACCGCCGCGTCATCACCGACGCGCTGCGCGAGCGCCTCGACGGCCTCGACGTCGTCGACCTCTAGCCCGGTAGAACTCCCGGCATGGCGAACCTGGGCGGTGAGGCGTCGGCCGAGATCGACGCGCCGATCGAGGAGGTGTGGGCCGTCGTCGAGGACGTCGGGTCCGCGCCCGACTGGCAGGACGGCCTCGACAGCATGGACGTGCTCGAGCGCGACGCCGACGGCCGCGTGGCCGTCGCCAACTCGACCACCGACGCGAAGGTCAAGAGCGTCACGACGCGCGTGCGCTTCGAGTACGAGCCGCCGCACCGCGTGACGTGGCGCCAGGAGAAGGGCGACCTGAAGTCGCTCGTCGGCTCCTGGCAGCTCGAGGACCTGGGGAACGGGAGGACCCGCGCGACCTACCGGCTCGACGGCGACCCCGGACGGATGCTCGGGATGCTCATCCGCGGCCCGGTCGAAGGCCGGCTCCGCGAGGTCCTCGTGGGCGGCCGGCCCGAGGAGCTCGTCAGGCGGATGACGAGCGGCTGAGGCGGACTAAACCCGCTCGCGCGCCAGCGCGACCCAGTCCTCGGTCGCCTCGAACCGTGCGAGCACCGCGACGAGCTGCCCCAGCATGCGGCCGAGGGCGAGGTCCTGCGGCTCCGGCGAGCCGGCGGCCGCGAGGGCCACGAGG
>DASZDF010000002.1:0-2863 GCA_035942275.1 Solirubrobacteraceae bacterium
CGCGGGTCGGCGTTGACGGCGGCGTTGCCGGGCTCCGGGGACGCGGCGTACATCCACTCGAGCTTGCCGACCAGGTCGTTCGGCGCCTCGGCGCCGCGCGTGTACGGCAACGCCGCGAGGGCGCTCGACGCAGGGACCAGCGCGGCGAGCATGGCGGCCGCCGCCGCCACTTTCCGGAGCATGGCGTGAACGTAACCGCTGGGGAGGGGGCCGCGCGCCGGTCGCGATAGCCTCGCCGCCATGGCGCAGCCGAAGAAGTCGTCGAGCCGGAGCGGGAACTCGTCGGCCGACGACGAGGCCCAGTCCACGCTGGCCGCCGTCCGCGAGCTGCTCACGCGCTCGCTGATGCTGCCGAGCGACCGGCTGCGCGAGACGCTCGACGACGCCGTCAAGCGCGGGCGGATCACGCGCGCCGACGCGGAGGAGCTGATCGACCGGCTGATGGCGCTCGGGCGCCAGCAGACCGACGATGCGCTGAGCCGCGTCGAGGGCGTGATCGGCGGCGGCTCGAAGGGCTCGGGCAGCGGGTCGAAGCGCAGCGTGGTGCGACGCCCGCCCGGCACCGACCGCGTGCTGCGCGAGGTCGACCGCGCGCGCCGGGCCGCCGGCCTCGTCTCGTTCCCGATCTCGTCCTACGACGACCTGACCGCGGCGCAGATCTCCGAGCGCCTCGACGACCTGCCGGCCTCGGACCTGCGCAAGGTCCGCGACTCCGAGAAGAAGAACGCGCACCGCAAGTCCGTGATCGGCGCGATCGAGAGGCGGCTCAGGTAGCGGCATGGAGGCCTCGACCACCCGGACCCGCCCCGAGCGCGGGCAGGAGCTCGACCTCGTCGTCGACTCGCTCGCGTACGGCGGCAACGGCGTCGCGCGCCTGGAGGGCTACGTCGTGTTCGTCAGCGGCGCCGTCCCCGGCGACCGGGTGCGCGCGGTGATCACGAAGCGCAAGCGCGCCTACGCCGAGGCGCGGACGGTCGAGGTCCTCGAGCCGAGCCCCGAGCGGGTCGAGCCGCAGGCGCCCGGCCACCCCGGGACGCCGTGGCAGGTCCTGCCCTACGAGCGCCAGCTCGAAATCAAGAGCGAGCAGGTCGGCGAGGCCCTGCGGCGCATCGGCCACCTGGAGGGCTACGAGCTCGAGCCGATCGTCCCGGCGGTCGAGACGTGGCGCTACCGCAACAAGTGCGAGTACTCGTTCGGGACCGAGGACGGCACGCTCGTCTGCGGCTTCCACAAGCCGGGCTCGTGGGAGGACATCGTCCACGTCGAGGACGACCTGCTCGCCTCCGAGCGCGTGAACGCCGCGCGGCGCGCCGTGCTCGACTGGTGCCGCGCCGAGGGGCTCGACGCCTACGACCGCCGCGCGCAGCAGGGGTTCCTGCGCAACCTCGTCGTGCGCGAGGGGCGGCGCACCGGCGAGGTGCAGGTGCGGCTCGTGACGTCGGAGGGCGAGCTCGACGGCGAGCGCCTGGCGGCGGCGCTCGACGGGGTCGCCGACTCGCTCTTCTGGACGCGGATCGCGGGCGTGGCCGAGGTGACGTCCGGGGGCGAGACCGAGCTCGTCATGGGCGCGACGCACCTGCGCGAGGAGCTCTGCGGCCTCGAGCTCGGCATCTCGCCCGAGGCGTTCTTCCAGACGAACACCGAGATGGCCGAGAAGCTCTACGGCGTCGCGGCGGAGTACGCGGCGCTGAAGGGGTGGGAGCGCGTCTACGACCTCTACTGCGGCATGGGGACGATCGGGCTGACGCTGGCGCCGCGCGCCGGCGAGGTCTGGGGGCTCGAGGTCGTCGAGGAGGCGGTCTCCGACGCGATCGCCACCGCGCGGCGCAACGAGATCGCCAACGCGCGGTTCTTCGCCGGCGACGTCCGGCTCGCGCTGCGCGAGCTGGTCGAGCAGGCGCAGCGTCCCGACGTCGTCGTGGTCGACCCGCCGCGCAGCGGGCTGTCGCAGAAGGTCGTGCGGCGGATCGTCGAGGCGGCGCCGAAGCGGATCGTCTACGTGTCGTGCAACCCGACGACGCTCGCGCCGAACGCGGCGCAGCTGGGCGAGGCCGGCTACGCGCTGCGGCGCGTGCGGCCGGTCGACATGTTCCCGCAGACGCACCACATCGAATGCGTGGCGCTGCTCGTTCAGACGGGGCGGCCGGCGCAGGATTAGGGTTGGCCCATGCAGGGCCGGCTGCTCGAGCGCGACGGCGAGCTCGCCGCCCTCGACGACCTGATCGCGGCGGCCGCGCGGGGCGAGGGGCGCCTCGTGCTGGTGGAGGGCGCGGCGGGGATCGGCAAGAGCCGGCTCGTCGCCGAGGCGCGTGCACACGCGCGCGACGCCGGCTTCGACGTCGTCGCCGCGCGCGGCCGCGAGCTGGAGCGCGAGTTCCCCTACGGCGTGGTGCGCCAGCTGTTCGAGGCGGTGCTGCGCGACGAGCTGTTCGCGGGCGCGGCGGCGAGCGCCCGGGCGGTGTTCGAGCCGGACGCCGCCGGGCCGAGCGGCGACGTCTCGTTCGCGACGCTCCACGGCCTCTACTGGCTGGCGCTGAACCTCGCCGACGACGGCCCGCTGCTCGTGGCCGTCGACGACCTGCACTGGTGCGACCGGCCCTCCCTGCGCTTCCTCGCGTACCTCGTGCACCGGCTCGAGGGCGTCGCGATCCTCGTGGTCGGCGCGCTGCGGCCGTCTGAGGCCGGGGCCGACGCCGCCCTGCTCGCCGAGCTCGCAGGCGACCGTCTCACCACGCTCCTCCAGCCGCGCCCGCTCAGCGACGAGGCGGTGCCGGCGCTGGTCTCCGCGCGCCTGGGCGCGGACGCCGACGCGGCGTTCGTCGCCGCGTGCGCGACGGCGACCGGCGGCAACCCGCTCCTGCTC
>DASZDF010000003.1:0-10590 GCA_035942275.1 Solirubrobacteraceae bacterium
GGCCAGCCCCGCGGCCGTCGCGACCGGCCCGTTCTCCTGCGCCGGCGACTCCGCCTGCGCCGGCAGCCCGAACCGCTCCGGCGGCGCGGTCAGCAGGAAGAACGCCCCGAGCTCGCCCGCGAGCTGCTCCCCCAGCGCATCGCCCGCGCCGTAGAGGTACGCGTCCTCGACGCCGCGCTCGTGCAGCGCCTCGACGCGCCCCTTCGCGACCTCCACCAGCTCGTCGTAGGGACCGAACAGGATCGAGTCGGTCGGGCACGACTTCGCGCACGCCGGCTCGAGCCCGTCCTCCAGCCGGTCGTAGCAGAGCGTGCACTTCGCGGCGCGCCCGTCGTACGGGTCGCGGTCGATCACGCCGAACGGGCACGACGGCACGCAGTAGCCGCAGCCGTTGCAGACGTCGGGCTGCACGATCACCGTCTCGAACTCGGTGCGGATCAGGGCGCCGGTCGGACACGCGTCGAGGCACCCGGCGTTCGTGCAGTGCTTGCACACGTCGGACATGAACAGCCAGCGGTCCATCTGCGGCGCCTCGGCCGCGGCGACGAGATCGACCTCTCCATGCCCGTCGAGCCCGCCGGGGTCCGGCCCGCCGTACGCCGGCAGGTGGGGCAGCGGCACCGGCGACGTCTGCTCGACGAACCGGACGTGACGCCACGTCGACGCCGACAGCGAACCGGTGTGGTCGTACGACGACCGCTTGCGGAACACCGAGCCGTCGGCGGGCAGGTCGTTCCACTGCTTGCAGGCGACCTCGCACGCCTTGCACCCGATGCACACCGTCGTGTCGGTGAAGAAGCCCATCCGCTTCGCCTCGGGGCGGTGGATGGCG
The DNA here is from genome assembly GCA_035942275.1 of Solirubrobacteraceae bacterium. Lineage (GTDB taxonomy): Bacteria > Actinomycetota > Thermoleophilia > Solirubrobacterales > Solirubrobacteraceae > CADCVT01. The sequence goes on from DASZDF010000003.1 coordinate 833, forward strand.
ATCTCGGTCGGCGCGCCGCTCACGACCGCTCCCTCCGCCCCGCGCGCACGTCGCAGCGGAACGCCTTGGACTCCTGGATCGACACGTTCGGGTCGCCCGAGATCGCGATCAGGTCGTTGGCGGCGTCGCCGGTGACGCCCTGCGGGCTCGACGTGAACGTCCCCCAGTGCCACGGCATGCAGATCTGGTGCACGACCTCGTCCCCCATCCGCAGCGGCTGCACGCGGCTCGTCACCTTCGCGCGCGCCTCGATCTCTGCGCGCGCGCTGACGACGGTCATCCACCCGCCGTCCTCGATCCCGCGCTCCGCGGCGAGGACCGGATCGATCTCGACGAACATCTCCGGCTGGAGCTCCGACAGCCACGGGAGGTTGCGGCTCATCGGCCCCGCCGTGTGGTGCTCGGTCAGGCGGAACGTCGAGGCGACGATCGGGTACTCGTCGCCACCCATCGGGTTCTCCGCCCGCTCCCACGAGAGCCCGGCGGGGTTCGACCCGGTCTCCGGATACAGGTGGTTGGGGACCGGCGACTCGTACGGCTCGTAGTGCGTCGGGAGCGGCCCGTCGAGCAGGCCGCTCGGCGAGTACAGCCACGCCCGCCCGTCGGCCATCATGATGAACGGGTCGTCGCCGGAGATCGCGTCCATGCCCTCGGCGTCGTCCGGCGCGACGTAGCCCGGCGGCTTGTCGACCGGGAAGTCCGGGACGTCGTAGCCCGTCCACTTCCGCTCCTCCTCGTCCCACCAGACGTACTTCTTCCGCTCCGACCACGGCCTGCCCTCCGGGTCGGCCGACGCGCGGTTGTAGAGGATCCGCCGGTTCGCCGGCCACGCCCACCCCCACTCCGGCGACACCGAGCCGCCCGGCTTCGCCACGTCGCCGGGGTCGCGCCGCCGCGTCTGGTTGACGCCGCCGGCGTAGCAACCGGAGTAGATCCAGCACCCGCACGCGGTCGACCCGTCGGCCGCGAGCTGCGCGAAGCCCGGCACCAGCTCGCCGGACCCCACCTCGTAGCCGTTGATCTCCCGCAGCACCTCGTCGGCCGACGGCTCGCGCTCGGAGCCGTGCTCGGAGTACGGCCAGTGCAGGTTGCGCAGCGGCCAGTCCTTCGGGTCGTCCGACTCCGCGTAGTGCGCGATCACGCGCTTGGCGATGTGGTGGGTGAAGTGCAGCTCGGAGCGCGCGTCGCCGGGCGGGCCGAGCGCCTTGTCGCGCCACTGGAGCAGCCGCTGCGTGTTGGTGAAGTGCCCCTCCTTCTCCACGTGCGAGGCGGCGGGCATGAGGAACACCTCGGTCCCGATGTCCTCCGGCCGCAGCTCCCCGGAGCGGATCTCCGGCGAGTCCTTCCAGAAGTGCGCGGTCTCGAGGTCGGCGAGGTCGCGGACGACGAGCCACTTCAGCCCCGCGAGCGCCCGGCGCTGGAGGCCCGCGTTGATGCCGCCGACCGCCGGGTTCTGCCCCATCACCAGCAGTCCGTCGAGCTTGCCGTCGATCGCGCGCAGCATCGTCGGGTAGTGCGAGTGGTTGCCGCTGATCTTCGGCAGCCAGGGGAAGCCGAAGTCGTTCTCCGGCGTCGCCGCCTCGCCGCAGTACGCCTTCAGCAGGCTGACGATGTACTTGTCGAAGTGCGCCCACCAGCCGCGCTTGGAGCCGCCGCGCTCGACGTACGACGTGAGCGTCAGGTCCTCCTCCGCCGCGCGCGGCATCGGCAGGTAGCCGGGCAGGATCTCGTAGAGCGTCGGGATGTCGCTCGAGCCCTGGATCGACGCGTGCCCGCGCATCGCCATGACGCCGCCGCCCGGCCGCCCGATGTTGCCGAGCAGCAGCTGCACGATCGTCCCCGCGCGGATCATCTGCACGCCCGAGCTGTGCTGTGTCCAGCCCACGGCGTAGGAGAGCATCGTCGTCCGCTCGCGGCCCGAGTTCGCGATGAGCGTCTCGGCCACCTTCAGGAACTGCTCCTCCGACACGCCGCACACGCGCGAGACCATCTCCGGCGTGTAGCGCGCGTAGTGGCGCCGCATGATCTGGAAGATGCAGCGCGGATCCTGGAGCGTGGGATCGCTCTTGACGTTGCCGACCATCATCCCCGCGCCGGTGCGGTCGCTGAACGCCTGCGTCGAGTGCTCGCGCACCCCGGCCGACGCGGCGACCTCGCCACCCTCGTACATCCAGCTCGAGCGGTCGTAGGTCCCGGTCGCCGGATCGAAGCCTGAGAAGACGCCCTCGAGCTCCTCCGGCCCCTGGTACTCGGCGTTCACGATCGTCGCGGCGTTCGTGTAGTTGACGACGTACTCGTGGAAGTAGGAGTCGGTCTCGATGATGTGGCGGATCAGCCCGCCGAGGAACGCGATGTCGCTGCCCGCCCGGATGGGGACGTGGAAGTCGGCGATCGCGCTCGTGCGCGAGTAGTGCGGGTCGACGTGGATGATCCTGGCCCCGCGCTCGCGCGCCTTCAGCGCCCACCGCGAGCCGACGGGATGTGCCTCGACGAGCGACGACCCCTGGATCCAGATGCAGTCGGCGTTCTGGAAGTCCTGCTGGTAGTTGGTGGCGCCGCCGCGCCCGAGCGAGGTCCCCAGACCGGGGACCGTGGAGGAGTGTCATATGCGCGCCTGGTTCTCGATCTGGATGGCGCCCATCGCCGTGTAGAGCTTCTTGAGGAGGTAGTTCTCCTCGTTGTCGAGCGTCGCGCCGCCGAGGTGCGCGAAGCCGAGCGTCCGGTCGACCTTCCACCCGTGCTCGTCGCGCTCCTCCCAGTGGTCCTCGCGCGCGGCGATGATGCGCTCCGCGATCATGTCCATCGCCGTCTCGAGGTCGAGCTCCTCCCACTCCGTCGCGTGCGGGCGGCGGTACCTGATCTTCGTCAGCCGGCCCGGCTGCTGGATGAGCTGCCGCGACGCCGCGCCCTTCGGGCACAGCGTCCCCTGGTTGATCGGCGACCGCGGGTTGCCCTCGATGTCGACGAGCTCGCCGTCGCGCGTGTAGACGAGCTGCCCGCAGCCGACGGCGCAGTAGGGGCAGACCGACTCGGTGACCTTCAGCCCCGCGATCCGCGAGCCGGCCTTCTTCGTCTCGGCCGACGCGGCGCTCGCGCCCAGTCCCCAGTCGAGGGCGCGGCCGACGACCGGAAGCTCGCGCAGCCCCTCGAAGATCCGTGGCCGGCTGGACGCCATCAGGTCGCGCGAACCCTATCTCCGTCCCGGCCCGGCCCGAGAGCGGTGTGGTAGAGGGCCAACAGTGCGGCGACGAGCAGCGGCGCGCCGGCGCCGGTGACGATGAGGTAGCCGAGGAGCGACGCGTCGGGGGCCGCGGCCTCGGCGATCGTCAGCTCGGGGAGCACCATGTACGGGTACGGGACGAACGCGCCGCCGACGAGGCCGGCGAAGTAGCCGCCGAAGACGAGCAGCGCGGCGCGCGTGAAGCGCCGTCGCCAGAGCGCGACGGTCCCGAGGAAGATCAGCACGCCGCCGAGGACCATCGGGATCACGACGGGGTCGGTCAGGCGGTCCTTCACGTACTCGACCTGGTCGGCGAGCGCGATCGTGAAGACGACGGTCAGCGGCAGCACGAGCAGCCCGGCGCCGAGCGCCGCGCGGCGGAACCACTCGACGACCGGCGGGTGGCGCTCGGCCGCGTAGGCCGCGAGCACGACCGCCGCGAGGTGCGCGACGGCGGCGAGCGTCAGCGGGATCGCGGTGAGCGCCACCGCGCTCGTGTAGAAGGCGTTCTCGACCTCGTCGCCGCGGATGAACCCCGACACCGGCGCGACCGCCGCGTACCCGAGGCCGGCCGCCGCGACGAGGCTCGAGATCCCGAACGCCCACGTCGAGACGCCGCGGTAGCGCTCGGGCCCGTGGTGGAGCATCGCGTAGGCGGCGCTGCGGATCACGAACATCACGAGCGCCGCGAGCACGAGCGGGATGAGCGCCGTGGCGAGCACCCGCGTCGCGCGCGGGAACGCGGCGTACAGCGTGACGATCCAGAACACCATGAACAGCCCGTTGACCTCCCACACCGGGCCGAAGTAGCCGAACGCCGCCTTGCGGATGTCGTCGCCGCGGCCGGCGAAGCGCGCGGCCAGCACCCACAGGCCGACGCCGAAGTCGGCGCCCGCGAGCAGCGCGTACAGCGCGATCCCGACCCACAGGAACGTGAAGGCCGCGTCCTCCATCACGCCACCTTCGGGCTCGCCCGCTCGGGCGTCAGCTTCAGCTCCGAGCGCAGCGCGACGACGCACACGACCGCGAGCAGGACGTAGAGCCCGGTGAACACGAACAGCATCACGTCGACGAGCGAGGAGGTCGTCAGCGACTCGCTGACCCTCCGGTAGCCGTAGACGATGTACGGCTGGCGGCCCATCTCGGTGACGATCCACCCCGCCTCGATCGCGACGAACGAGAGCGGCCCGCACGCGACGAGCGTCCGCAGCAGCCACCTGCTCTCGAGCAGCCTCGGGCGCCTCCAGCGGCCGAACCAGTAGGCCAGGAAGCCGATCGCGATCAGCGTCCCGATCGCGGTCATCACGGTGAACCCGTAGCGGACCGGCGCGACCGGCGGGCGCTCGCTCTCCGGGAACTCGTTCAGCCCCTTCACGACCGTGTCGGGATCGCGGCCGACGAGCAGGCTGAGGCCGTACGGGATCGTGATGCCGAATCGGTTCTCGCCGTCGATGACGAGCCCGCCGACGGTCAGGCCCGCGCCCTTCTCGGTCTCGCGCAGGTTCTCCATCGCCGCGAGCTTCGCCGGCTGGTTCTCGTGCAGCAGCCGCCCGGCCAGGTCGCCGCCGACGCCGAGCGGCAGGATCCAGAACGCGACGAGCGTCATCCCGAGCCCGAGCCCCGCGCGCTCGTAGCGCCCGCGGCGGCCGCGCAGCATCGCGGTCCCGTAGACGGCCGCGCACGCGAAGCCGGTCGCGACGTACGCCGCCGCGATCATGTGGAGCACCTCGCCCGGCATCGACGGGTTGAACACCGCCTCGACGAGGTCGGGATTGCGGAACTCGCCATCGACGTAGTCGAAGCCCACCGGCGTGTTCATCCACGCGTTGACCGAGACGATGATGAACGCGGAGAGCATCCCGCCCAGGCAGACCGGGATGAGGCACGCCCAGTGCGCCCACGGCGACAGCCGGTCGCGGCCGAAGAGGTAGAGCGCGAGGAAGATCGCCTCGAAGAAGAACGCGTACGTCTCGAGGCTGATCGGGACGCCGATGACCGGCCCCGCGCGCTCCATGAAGTCCGGCCACAGGAGCGCCAGCTCGACCGAGATCACGATCCCGGAGATCACGCCGATGACGACGAGCACCGTGAACGTGCGGGCGATCCGCTCGGTCAGCCGCAGCCAGACCTCGTCCTTCTTCTTGAGCGCGACGAAGTGCGCCATCGCCATGAGCGCCGGCAGCCCGACCCCGAGCGACGCGAAGATGATGTGGAACGCCAGCGAGATGCCCATCTGGGCGCGGCCGGCGAGCAGGTCATCCATCGCCGTCGGATCGCTTCCAGGCGCGCACGCCGATGGCGACGACGAGCGCCATCCAGCCGGTCACCATCGCGACGTCGATCCACCCGGAGGTCAGCCAGGTGGCGAGCATGAGCGCCTAACGCCCGGCCGCCGGCTGGTCGCCCGCGTCCGCGCGCGCGGGCGCCTGTTCCTCCGGCTTCGCGTACAGGTAGTAGTACGCGCCGGCGACGAAGATCACCGCCCCGACGAGGTTGCCGGCGAACGCGAAGATCCAGTTGTGGACCGCGTCCCACCAGTCGAGGTCGGGGGCGTCCGTGAAGATCCCCGCCGGCAGGAAGAACATGTTGGCGACGACGTGGTCGAAGCCCATGGCGACGAAGGCCATGATCGGGAAGAAGATCGCGAGGATCTTGCCGGCGATGTCCTCGGCCGCGAAGGCCATCCACACGGCGAGGCACACGAGCCAGTTGCACCCCAGGGCGCGCAGGAAGATCTCCCACTCCGTCTCCTCGACGCCCTTCTTGTGCGCGATCGACGCGAGCTTCTCGGCCGACGGGTCGGTGCTGAGGACGCCCGTCTGGTCGGCGAGGAAGTAGGCGACGAAGAGCGCGCCGAGGAGGTTGCCGACGAGGACGAAGCCCCAGTTGTGCGCGATGTCCTTGAACGACGCGCGGCCGCGCATCGCGGCGAGCGGGACGAGCGCCATGTTGCCGGTGAGCAGCTCGGAGCCGGCGACCACGACGAGAATGAGACCGAGGGAGAAGACGGCGCCGCTGAAGAACGTCGTCAGCCCGCCCCACAGCCCGGGGTCCAGCCCGGCGGTGACGGTGACCGCGAGCAGGCCGCCGAAGGCGATGTAGGCGCCGGCCAGGAACCCCGCGACGAGCGCCTTGTCCCACGAGAGCCGGGCCTTCTGCTGGCCCTTCTCGACCCCGACCTGCGCGATCGCCTTGGGATCCTTGTACGCCACTACGGCAGCGGCAGTACCCGCTCTCTTCCGGCGTAGACGTTCGCGCGGCCGTCGCGGGCGAACCCTGCCAGCGTCAGGTTGCGATCCAACGAGAGGCTGACCGCGAGCGAGGTCGGCGCGCCCACGCCGACGAGGATCGGCGCGCCCGCGACGGCGGCCTTCTGGACGAGCTCGAACGACAGCCGGCCCGACACGCAGAGCACGTGGCCGCTCAGCGGGACGAGCCCCTCGCGCAGCGCCCAGCCGACCACCTTGTCCATCGCGTTGTGGCGCCCGACGTCCTCACGGGAGGCTACGAGCTCGCCGGCCGCCGTGAACAGCCCCGTCGCGTGCAGGCCGCCCGTGCGCTCGAACCCCGGCTGCGCGGCGCGCAGCCGCTCGGGGAGCGCGGCGAGCAGCGCCCGCTCGACCCGCGGGCCGTCGCCGAGCCTCGGCGCGTCGACCGCGACCTGCTCGAGCGCGCCCTTCCCGCACACGCCGCACGAGGACGTCGTGTAGAAGCTCCGCTCGCCGGGATCGCGCAGCAGCGGGCCCTCGACGTCGACGGTGTTGGCGGCGAGATCGGCCGTGGGACCGGCCGGGCGCGGGCCGTCGATGAGGCCCTCGCCGTGCAGGAAGCCGAGCGCCAGCTCCTCGTCGTGGCCGGGCGTCCGCATGGTCACGGCGAGCGCCCGCCCGTCGACGCGGATCTCCAGCGGCTCCTCGACCGCGACGACGTCCTCGGCGCCGTCGACGAGTATCTTTCGCTCCATGCTGGTGCTTGCCGACTTCCTCGGGTGGAACTCCGACGACTGGGACGCCACGCTCGGTCTCGTGGGCGTCTTCTTCGTCGCGTTCCCCCTGCTCGTGAACGGGCTGGTCGTCTTCATCATCGCCCAGGCGATCGGCGAGCGCGCGCAGAACCAGGCCTACGCCCGCGGCGAGGCCACGGACTCCTCGTAGGCCTACGCGGTCGCCGCCGCCAGCGTGGCGCGGCGGCTCGTCGCGACGGCCGCTCCCGCCGCTCCCGCGACGAACGCGGCGACGAGCACCGCCCGCCAGCCCTCGGCGTCGGCGAGCGCTCCACCCGCCGCCGCTCCGAGCGCGATGCCGCCGACGAGCGCGGTCAGCGGCCACGTGAGCGCCTCGGTCGCCGTGCCCGGTGGGGCGACCGTGCTCGCCAGCTCGTTGCGCGTCGCGATGAGCGGGGCGATCAGCAGGCCCGCGGGGACGATGAGCAGCGCCATCGCGGCCATCGACGGCGCGAGCAGCGCGGGCAGGTAGCCGAGCGGCAGCAGCACCGCGAAGCGCAGGTGGGCGCGGGCCAGCGAGCCGCCCCGCGGCAGCACGCCGTACAGGAAGCCGCCGATCGCGCTGCCGATCGACCACGTCGCGAGCAGGACACCCGCCAGCTCGCGGTGGCCCTCGGCCTCGCTGAACGCCGGCAGCGAGACCTCGACGGCGCCGATGCCGAACCCGACCGGGAGCATCGTCACGACCAGGGCGCGGATCCCTGGCGAGCGCAGCGGGCCGAGCCAGTCGCGCGGGCCCGTGTGGGGCGGCGGGGCGCTGTCGGCCGGGAGCAGCGTGACGAACGCCGCGGTGCCGGCGAGGCCGCTCGCCGCGGCGAGGACGAGCGCGGCGGCGGGATCGAGGATCGCCACGACGATCGCGACCAGCAGCGGCGCGGTGACGAACGACAGCTCGAGCAGGACCGAGTCGAGCGCGTACGCGGGCTGCATCAGCTCCGGCCGCTCGCGCAGCAGCGCGGGGAAGCGCGCGCGCAGGACCGAGGGCGAGGGCGGGAACGCGGCGCCGGTCAGGATGGCGACCACGACGAGCGCGATCGTGGGCGCGCCGCCCTTTCCGAGCACGATCAGCGCGAGCAGCCCGGCGGCGTGCCCGGTGCCGAGCAGCATGAGGACGCCCGTGCCGCGGCGGTCGACCCACCGCCCCATGAGCGGCGCGCCGAGCCCGATCCCGAACGCGATCCCTCCGGCGACGGCGCCGCCCGGCGCGAACGATCCCGTCTCCTCCTTGAGGAAGAGCACGAGCGCGAGGCCGCTGATTCCGATCGGCAGCCGGCCCACGAGCGTCGCGAGCTCGAGCCAGCCGACGCGGCCGACGCGCAGGACCGCGATGTAGGCCTTCACGCGTCGAGCAACCGGCGCAGGTACCGCCCGTTCTCGACGGCGAAGCCCTCCCAGTCGTTGTTGTAGTAGGCGAACACGTCGACGTCCGATGCTAGGACGCGGATGCGCTCGGCCCATTCCTCGATCTCCCGGTGCGAGTAGTTGCCGCGGCGGCCGCGGGCGCCCCAGTGGAAGCGGATGAAGGCGAAGTCGGCCGTCGGCTCGAGCGACGGCGGCTTCGGGAGGTTCGGGCGGTCCGGCCACGTCAGCGCGACGTTGCGCTTGCGCAGCATGTCGAGCACCGCCGGCTCGAACCACGTCTCGTGGCGGAACTCCATCGTGTGGCGGCCGGGCGGGAGCGCCTCGAGCCACGCGCCCAGGCGGTCGTCGTCGCGCTTGAAGTCGGGCGGGAGCTGCCACAGGACCGGGCCCATCTTGCGGTGCCCGACGAGCGGGGCGATCGAGTCGTAGAAGCGGCGGAAGCCCTGGTCGCGCTCCTGGAGCCGCCGGATGTGGGTCAGGTAGCGGCTGCCCTTGATCGTGAAGACGAAGTCGTACGGCGTCTGCCGGATCCAGTTCGCGACGACGTGCGGCTTGGGCAGCCGGTAGAAGGTCGCGTTGACCTCGACGGTGTCGAACCACTGCGCGTAGGTCGGCAGCCATCGCGAGGGCGGGCAGCCCTCCGGGTACACCGCGCCGCCGCGCCAGTGCGGGTAGTTCCACCCTGAGCACCCAACGCGGATCACAGGGCGGCGCGCAGGGCGCGGGCGTCCTCGACGAGCGTCTCGCGCAGCGACTGGTTGTGCAGCGCGGCGGCCGGGTGGTACATCGGGAACAGCGTGCGCCCGTCGCGCTCGAGGACGCGGCCGTGGACCTCGCTGATCTTGGCGTCGGCGTCGAAGCGCGCGAGCGCGTGGCGACCGAGCGGGACGAGCAGCTTGGGCTCGATGACCTCGAGCTGCGCGAGCAGCCACGGCAGGTGGTGCGCGACCTCGTCGGCCTTCGGGTTGCGGTTGCCGGGCGGGCGCGCCTTGACGACGTTCGTGACGAAGACGTCCGCGCGCTCGAGCCCCCCCTCGGCGAGGAGCGAGTCGAGCAGCTTCCCCGCGCGCCCGACGAACGGCCGCCCCTGCTTGTCCTCCGACGCGCCGGGCGCCTCGCCGACGATCACGACCTCGGCGTCCGGGTTGCCGTCGCCGGGGACGAGGTTCGTCG
>DASZDF010000004.1:0-3514 GCA_035942275.1 Solirubrobacteraceae bacterium
TCGCCGGAGTCCGTCGTCCTCGCGTGGGCGGCCGACATGCGCCGCGGCGACGTCGACGCCGCGACGGCGCGGTTCGCGGTGCCGGCGATCGTCGCCAACGGGACCCCGGAGATCCGGCTCGACTCGCGCGCGAAGATCCGCGTCTTCAACGCGACGCTGCCGTGCGGCGGGCGCGTGACGAAGACCCGGCGCCACCACGGCGTGATCATCGCGACGTTCGTGCTCACCGACCGGCCGGGAGGCGACTGCGGCTCGGGGACCGGCAACACGGCGAAGGCCGCGTTCGACGTCCGGGACGGGAAGATCGCGCGCTGGCTGCGCGTCCCCACCGGCGAGGAGCCGCCGGCGCCGCGCGGGCCCGTAGTCTGACGCGCCGATGCCCGACGCCCTCCGCCCGCTCTTCGACCAGGTCGTCATCAAGGAGCTCGAGCCCGACCGGATGCGCAAGTCCGGCCTGCTCGTCCAGCAGGGGACGCACGACCTGCCGCCCAACGAGGGGATCGTCCTCGCCGTCGGCGACGGCCCGCCCGAGCTGCCGGACTTCAAGATGCCGGTCGGCCCCGGCGACCACGTCGTCTTCCCCCGCTCCGCCGGCGTGTGGGTCGAGGTCGAGGACGAGCGCCTGCTCGTCTGCCGCGTGCGCGAGCTGCTCGGCGTGATCGAGCCCGGCTAGCGCCGCGGCGCGTGCGTCACGTCGCGCTGGAGGAACTGCGCGGCGACCTTGAACGCGGGGCGGAGCTGCCGGCTCGGGCCGAGCAGGGCCGAGTCCCACCCCGCGCTAGCGACCGCCGCCCACTGGTAGAGGTAGACGCGCTCGACGCGCGGCAGCGCGACCGCGAGCCGCAGGACGTAGCGCGTCGCCTCCGCGGCGTCGCGCAGACGGCGCCGCATGGGGACGCCGGTGCGCCCGCGGGGGCGGCGCACCACGCCGCCGGTCTCCGTGAGCCACAGCTCGCCCTTGGTGATCCGCAGCATCTGGCGGGTGGCCGTCGACTTGCGCCCGTACGCGTCGCCGTAGTTGTGCATCCCCCAGACGCGCGGCTCCTCGAGCAGGACGCGCTGGTAGGCCTCGACGTAGCGCGTCATCCCGGGCGTGTCGAGGACGTCGCCCGCGACGACCGTGCACTGCGGGCACTCGGCGCGGATCGCGTTGTAGAAGCGGCCCGCCATGTCGGGCCGCCTCCACGTCGGCTGCTTCGGGTGGTTGGGCTCGTTCCACGGGATGAAGGCCTCGACGTCCCAGTGCATCTCGCGGAAGCGCATGAACGCGTTGCGGTACTGGCTGAGCGTCGGCAGGCGCCGGTGCCCGGGCGTCTCCCACGACCGGCCGAAGGCGACGAGCGGCTCGATCCCGAGCGCGCGCGTCTTGTCGAGCCAGACCCGGACGCGCTCGCGCTCGTGGGGCATGCGCTGGACGTCCCACGGCACGACGATCCGCGCAGTACGCATCCCGAGCCACGAGAACAGCGGGTCGTCGAACATCGTCGCGTGCTGGTCGCCGATCCCGAGCACGACCCGCGGGGCGCGCGCGTCGGCGACCGCCGGCGCCCCGAGCACCGCGACCAGCACCGCCAGCGTCGCCAGGTGTCGGTCAATCGCGCCCAAGGCGCGCAACGTAACCGAGGGGTCCGCCGGATCGGCCCTCGAAACGGAAGCCCGCGGCCTCCGCGCACTCCCGCAGCGCCCTGCCGACGACGACCCGCCCGCCGGGCCGCACGACGCGGTGCAGCTCGCGCAGCGCGGCCGCCCCGTCCGCCGGCTCCGCGACGACGTACGCGCCGTCGATGCTCGCGTCGGCGTACGGCATCGCCCCGGCGTCGGCCTGCGTCGCGACCACGCCCTCGACGCGGTGCTCGGCCGCCCGGCGCAGCGTCCGGTCGAGCGGTTCGCGGCGCGCGTCGAGGACCTCGAGCGTCCCGCCCGGCGCGAGCCGCCCCGCGACGGCGACCGCGTGCTGCCCCGCGCCCGGGCCGACCTCCAGGATCGTCTCGCCGGGCCGGGGCGCCAGAGCGGCGCGCACCCGCGAGGGCGCGGTGCGGCGCGACCACAGCGCCGCGGCCGCGATCGCGAGCAGCGCGAGGACGATCAGCCGGCGCACCGGCCGACCGTACCGCGCGCACGCGAGCGGGCGCGGCGCCCTACGCCGCCGCCGGCGCCGGGCTCTCCGCGCCCTTCACGGTCCGGCTGTCGGCGCCGCGGATCGCGACCGCCGCGATGACGAGCGCGAGGACCGCGAAGCCGGCGCCGACGAGGAAGGCGTCCTGGAAGCCGCCGGTGAGGGCGACGGGGTCGGGGCGCCCCTCCGGCACGTTCGCGAACGCGATCGTCGCGAGGACCGCGAGCCCGAGCGCGCCGCCGATCTGCTGCGACGTGTTGATCAGGCCCGACGCGAGGCCGGACTCGTCGCTCCTCGTGCCCGTCACGGCGCCGATCGTCACGGGCACGAACGAGAACCCGAGCCCGGCGCCGGCGATGATCGACGGGAACAGCACGTCGGCGACGTACGACCCGCCGACCGACACCTGGCCGAACCAGACGAGCCCGGCCGCGACGAGCAGCAGCCCCGTCATCAGCACCGGCTTGAAGCCGAGCCGCGTGACGAGCTGCGACGCGACGCCCGCGGTGACGATGATCGTCAGCGCCAGCGGCAGGTACGCGAGGCCCGTCTCGAGCGCGTCGAAGCGCAGCACGCTCTGCATGTAGAGCGACACGAAGAAGAACATCGAGAACAGCGCCATGCCGATGAGCAGGCCGATCGCGTTCGAGGCCGTGAGCGTCCGGTTGCGGAAGATCGCGAACGGGACGAGCGGCGCCTTGGCCCGCGACTCGATCGCGAGGAACGCGCCGAGCAGCAGCACGGCGACCGACAGCAGGACGACGGTCTGCGTGGAGCCCCAGCCGGCGTCCTCGGCGTCGACGAGCGCGAAGACGAGGATCGAGAGGGCCGCCGTGATCGTGACCGCGCCCGCCGCGTCGAAGCTGCGGTGGCGGTCGGTGTCGCGCGTGTCGGCGAGGAGGACCGGCGCGAGCGCGGCCGCGGCGATGCCGATCGGCACGTTGACGAAGAGGACCCACTCCCAGCTCAGCGCGTCGGTGAGCACGCCGCCGAGCAGGACGCCGGCGGCGCCGCCGGACCCGGCCACCGCACCCCACACCCCGAGCGCCTTGTTGCGCTCGGCGCCCTCGGTGAACGTCGTCGTGACGATCGAGAGCGCGGCCGGCGAGAGGATGGCGGCGCCGAGACCCTGGACGGCGCGGGCGACGATGAGCTGGACGTCGTCCTGCGCGAGCCCGCCCGCGCGCGACGCGAGCGCGAAGAGGATCAGGCCGCCCATGAACACGCGGCGGCGGCCGAGGAGGTCGGCCATCCGGCCGCCGAGGAGCAGGAAGCCGCCGAAGAAGAGCGTGTACGCGTTGACGACCCAGCTCAGGTCGGACGGGTCGATGCGTAGGTCCTGCCCGATCGAGGGCAGGGCGACGTTGACGATCGAGGCGTCAAGGACCAGGACGAACT
>DASZDF010000005.1:0-3336 GCA_035942275.1 Solirubrobacteraceae bacterium
TTACAACGTCGTCGAGGGCCGGCTCGAGGCCGCGGTCGAGGAAATCGGGCGCGAGCTCAACGAGCGCACCGCCGAGCTCGAGGCGCAGGGCAAGCTGCTCGAGTCCCACCGCCTGCGCCAGCGCACGCAGTACGACATGGAGATGCTGCGGGAGATGGGCTTCTGCAACGGCATCGAGAACTACTCGCGCATCCTCGACGGCCGCCCGCCCGGCTCGCGGCCGTACTGCCTCATCGACTACTTCCCCGACGACATGCTCTGCTTCATCGACGAGTCGCACCAGACCGTCCCGCAGATCGGCGGCATGTACGAGGGCGACCGGTCGCGCAAGTCCACGCTCGTCGAGTACGGCTTCCGGCTGCCGAGCGCGATGGACAACCGGCCGCAGACGTTCGACGAGTTCCTGAAGATCACGCCGCAGCTGCTCTTCGTGAGCGCGACGCCGGGGGAGTTCGAGCGCGACCACTCGACGAAGATCGTCGAGCAGATCGTCCGCCCGACGGGCATCGTCGACCCCGCCGTCGAGGTGCGCGAGACGCGCAACCAGATCGACGACCTGATGAACGAGGTGCGGGGCGTCGTCGACAAGGACGAGCGGGTCCTGGTCACGACGCTGACCAAGAAGATGTCCGAGGACCTGACGGACTACCTGCTCGAGATGGGCTTCCGCGTGCGCTACCTGCACTCGGAGATCGACACGCTCGAGCGCATCCAGATCATCCGCGACCTGCGGCTGGGGGAGTACGACGTCCTCGTCGGCGTGAACCTGCTGCGCGAGGGCCTCGACCTCCCGGAGGTCTCGCTCGTCGCGATCCTCGACGCGGACAAGGAGGGCTTCCTCCGTGGGGAGACCTCGCTGATCCAGACGATCGGCCGCGCGGCGCGCAACGCCGAGGGGCGGGTCGTCATGTACGCCGACAAGGAGACCGCCGCGATGCGCGCCGCGATCTCGGAGACCGACCGCCGCCGGGCGATCCAGGTCGCGTACAACAAGGAGCACGGCATCACGCCGGCGTCGATCGTCAAGGGCATCTCCGACATCGCGGAGTTCCTGCAGAGCGAGTCCAAGGTGCCGAAGAAGGGCCGGCGGACGCGCACGCACGGCAAGAAGAAGGGCGAGCCGATGACGCTCAACGAGCTCGAGCAGACGATCGTCGAGCTCGAGGAGGAGATGGCCGCCGCGGCCGAGGACCTCCGCTTCGAGTACGCCGCCCGTCTGCGCGACGAGATCCGCGACCTGCGCCGCGAGATCCGCGAGGCGCGCGAGCACGGGGCTCCCGCTTGAGCCACGACCCGTTCGGGCGGAGCGGCGAGGAGGAGACGGACGCGTTCGGCCGGCCGGTCGAGCGCGACTCGCTGTGGAGCGCCGGCGACCGGACGGACGAGCCCGAGCCGCCGCGGTCGGCCGCTGCGTCCGCGCCGACCATCGGCGGCTTCCGCCCTCCCACCGACACGCCGCCCGACACCACCGCCTGGCGGACCGAGCCGCAGGACGGGCGCGCGCCGCCGCCCTCGCCGGCCTCCGTGGGTCAGGGCGCGGAGTGGCTGCCCCGCGCCGGCGCCGCGTTCCTCGACCTCCTCGTCCGTCTCACGCTCGTCCTCGCCGGCGTGCTGCTCGGCGCGGTCCTCTACGCCGGCGGCGACTCGGCGGGCGAGGTGGGGACGACGATCGGCGCGATCCTCGGCGTCGTCGCCGGGCTCGCCTACGCGCCGTGGATGATCGCCACGCGCAACGGCCAGACGCTCGGCCACCGCGCCACCGACACGCGCATCGTCATGGCCAACGGCAAGGCGGTCACGGGCGGCCGTGCGTTCACGCGCGAGGTGCTCGTCAAGGGCGTCCTGTTCGACGGCCTGCTCATCTGGGTCACGTTCGCGATCCTGCCGCTCCTCAACTACCTCTGGCCGCTGTGGGACGACCGCAACGAGACGCTCCACGACAAGATGTGCGGGACACGGGTCCTCAGCGCCTGACCGCCGCGCTGCTGCGGTGGTACGAGCGCGAGCGGCGCGACCTGCCCTGGCGGCGCACCCGCGACCCGTACCGGATCCTCGTCTCCGAGGTCATGCTCCAGCAGACGCAGGTGGCGCGGGTCGTGCCGCGGTACGAGGCGTGGGTCGAGCGCTGGCCGACCGCGCAGGCGCTGGCCGCGGCGCCGCTCGCCGACGTCCTGCGCGAGTGGGTCGGGCTCGGCTACAACCGGCGCGCCGTCCGGCTGCACGAGGCGGCGCGGGTCGTGACGGCGAGCGGCTGGCCGGAGCGGCTCGAGGACCTGCCCGGCGTCGGGCCGTACACCGCGGCGGCGGTGGGGTCGTTCGCGTTCGACCGCCAGGTCGTGGCGGTCGACACCAACGCGAGGCGCGTGTTCGCGCGCGCCGGCGAGCTCGTGCCCCCGCCCGGGGCGGCGGCGACGTTCAACCAGGCGACGATGGAGCTGGGCGCCCGCTTCTGCACGGCCCGGCGGCCGCGCTGCGGCGAGTGCCCGCTCACCCGGTCGTGCCCGTCGAGCGGCGCGGTGGCGGCACCGGAGCGGCGACCGGCGACGCCGCGGACCCGCTTCGAGGACACCGAGCGCTACGTCCGCGGTCGGGTCGTCGCCGCGCTCGCGGCGGGCGAGCCGCTCCCCGCCGGCCTCGATCCGGAGCGCCTCGACCGTGCCGTGGCGGCGCTGGAGCGCGACGGGCTGGTCGCTCGGGAGGGCGGGACCGTGCGCCTGCCGTGAGGGCCGGGCGCGTGCGGAAGCCCTGCGCGTTAGATTTCGGGGCATATGGCTTTGGACCGACAGACGATCGAGAGAAAAGACTTCCCCATCGGGCGCCGCGGCTACGAGCCGGAGGCGGTCGACGAGCACCTCGCCCGGGTGGCGCAGGAGCTCGAGTCGCTCCAGCGCCAGGCCCAGCGCCGCAGCGGGGCGTCGCTCGCCCAGGCCGCGTCCGAGCAGGTGCGGTCGATCGTGGAGGCCGCCGAGCAGAGCGCCGCGGCGATCGAGCGCGACGCCGAGCAGCAGGCCGCGCGGATCCGCAGCGACGCCGAGCTCGAGGCCGAGCGCAAGGACCAGGAGGCCGTCGAGCGCTCGCGCGAGCACGTCGCCAAGGTCTCCGAGCAGACGGCGCTCATGCTCCAGCGTGTCGACGCGATGGAGAGCGAGCTGACCGCGCTGATCGAGTCGCTGCGCACCGGCGCGAACCGCCTCAACGCGGACCTCACCCTGCTCGAGGGCAACATGGGCGAGCTCTACGAGGCGTCAGGCGGCAGGCCCGCCGGCGCTCAGGCGCGACCCGCCGCGCCTCCGCCGGCCGCCGAGGCGCCGCCGCTCGCCGCGCCCACCGGGGGCG
>DASZDF010000006.1:0-2006 GCA_035942275.1 Solirubrobacteraceae bacterium
TCGGCGTCAGTGTCGGGTTCGCCGTGTTCCCGGACGAGGGGTGGACGCCGGAGCACCTCCTCGCCCGCGCCGACCAGGCGGGGCTGGAGACGAAGCGCCGGATGCAGCGCCAGCTGCGCGTCGCGTAGCGGCCGGGGCTACTGCAGGCCCTCGCGCGCCTCGCGCACGAGGGTGACGGCCTCGGGGAAGACCGTCGCCATGACCGAGCGGATCTGCTCGGCCTGCTGGTCGGGCGTGCCCTGGATGTTCACGCGGTTGACCGCGGCGACCGTCATCTCGACGGCGAGGCGGATCGCGTTGTCGGCCCAGGCGAGGCGCTGCTGGCCCTGCATCTGCTCGGCCATCTCGGCCATCCGCCGCTGCAGCTCCTCCGGGTCGCCGAAGAGTCCTCCGAATCCTTCCATGCCAAGGCAGGGTACTCGCCGCTGTGGGCCGGGTAGCGGCGCGTCGTGCGTGTCCTTCTCACCGGGGCGTCGAGCGGCGTCGGCCTCGCCGCGGCGCGCGTGTTCGCGGCGGCCGGCCACGACCTGGCGCTCGTCGCGCGGCATCCCGAGGGGCTCGAGACGGCGGCGCGCGTCGTGCGCGGCCACGGGCGCCGGGCGGTGGCGCTGCCGTGCGACGTCTCCGACGCCGAGGCGGTCGACGCCGCCGTCGCTCGCGCCGAGCGCGAGCTGGGCGGGATCGACGCCGTCGTCGCGAACCAGGCGGCGCCGGTGTTCGGCCCGTTCGAGCAGGTGCCCAAGCGCGACTTCGACCGCTGCGTCGACGTCACGTTCCTCGGCACGGTCAACCTGGCGCGTTCGGCGCTGCCGGCGCTCGAGCGCTCGCACGGCGTGTTCGTCGCGACCGGGTCGCTGATGGCGAAGGTGCCGCTGCCGACGTTCTCCGCCTACGCGGCGTCGAAGCACGCGCTGCGCGGCTTCCTCAACTCGCTGCGCGTCGAGCTGCGGGCGCGCCGCAGCCCGGTCCGCGTCGCGATGCTGCACCCGGGCTCGATCGACACGCCGTTCTGGCGGCACGCGACGAGCTCGACGGGGAAGCAGCCGCGCCTGCCGCCGGAGGGCTACCGGCCGGAGGTCGTCGCGCGGGGGCTGCTCGAGCTGGCCGAGCGGCCGCGGGCGGAGGTGACGATCGGCGCGGAGGGCAAGGCGATCGAGCTCGGCTGGCGGCTCTTCCGCCCCGGCGGCGACCTGCTGCTGCGCGCCGTGCACCACTGGTACCTGAGCGGGCGCAAGCCGGCACCGGAGCCCAACGCGCTGTGGGAGCCGCGCGGCGAGGGCTGGGAGGAGACGGGGCCGATGATCGGCCGTCCGTCGCTCACGGCGGCGCTGCGCTGGAAGCTCCGCGCCCCGCGCCTGCTGCGCCGCTGACACACTGAAGTCGTGCCAACGGTCACGGTCGGCGGGTTCGATCTCGCGTACGGCGAGCGAGGGGAGGGGCCCGCGACCGTGCTCGTGCACGGGATGGCGTCGAGCGCGGCGGACTGGGGCGAGCTCGGCTCTCTGGGCGGGCGCGTCGTGACCTACGACCGGCGCGGCTACGGCGCCTCCGGCGCGCCCGAGCCGTACACCGCGACGACCGTCAACGAGCAGGCGGAGGACCTCGCGGCCGTGGTCGCGGCGCTCGACGCGGCGCCCGCGCTGCTCGTCGGCGCCGACTTCGGAGCGCTGATCGTGCTCGACGTGCTCCTGCGCCATGCCGGCGCCGCCCGCGCCGCGGTCCTGATCGACCCGCCTCTCTACATGTTCATGCCGGAGGCGACCGAGGTGCTGTCGGCCGAGCGCCAGGCGCTGGAGGCGGCGCTGCGCGAGGGCGGGCCGCGCGAGGCGGTCGCGCGGTGGCTGGGGCCGCAGGCGGATCCCGCGCGCGTGGCGCGCGCGCGGGAGTCGGCGCGCGGATTCTTCGCCGACTACGGCGGCGTCGCGACCCTGCCGGTGACCCGCGGCGACCTGCGCGGCCTCGACGTGCCGATCGGCGTCGTGGGATCGGGCGAGCCTGTGCTGCGG
>DASZDF010000007.1:0-2020 GCA_035942275.1 Solirubrobacteraceae bacterium
CGGCGGCACGGCCACGGCCGGCGACGGGCGCCCGGCCGGCGACGGGGGCGGGCTCGCGGCGGCCAGCGCCGTGACCGTGCGCCACACGACGTTCGCCTCGAACGCGGCCAGCGCAAGCGGCGGGGCGCCCGGGACATCGGACGGCGGCAACATAGGCGCGGGCATCCCGCCGGGGACCGCCGGCTCGTCCCTCCCGGGGAACACCGGCCCGGCCGGCCGCGGCGGAGGGGTCTTCGGCGGCAACGTCAACCTCGCCGCCACGATCGTGGCGAGCAACACGCCCCTGAACTGCAGCGAAGGCGCGAACCTCGCGGACGACGGCGGCAACAACATCAGCTTCCCCGAGACGAGCTGCCCGGGCGCGAACGCCGATCCGAGGCTCGCGCCGCTCGCCGACAACGGCGGGCCGACGCGCACGCACGCGCTCGGCGCCGACAGCGCTGCGCTCGACAAGGTCCCGGCCTCCGCCTCCACCTGCCAGCCGGTCGACCAGCGCGGCTTCGGGCGCCCGGCCGGCCCCGCGTGCGACATCGGCGCCTACGAGCTCGGGCTGCCGCTCGCGGCGACCGGCGCGGCGGTGAACGTGTTCGGGCTGAGCGCGCGGGTCACCGGCTCGGTCACGCCGAACCGGCGGACGACGACGTGGTTCTTCGAGTACGGCACGACGACCGGCTACGGCAGCGTGACGCCCGCGACGAACGCGGGCGACGGCAGCGGCGCGCTCGACGTGGGGGTCGACCTCGGCGGCCTGGTGCCCCTGACGACCTACCACTACCGGCTCGTCGCCCGCAACGCCGACGGCACCGCGTTCGGCGCCGACCAGACGTTCACGACGCTCGGGCCTGGGTTCTCGCCGCCGCCGCCGCGCGACACGATCAGTCCGCGCTTCGTCAGCGCGTCGCTGAGCCCCGCGACGTTCGCGGTGAACCCGGCGGGCCGCGCCGAGACCGCGGTCCCGCGGGCGGTCGCCGCGCAGCGGCGCCGCGTTCGCCGCGGCACGACCTTCCGGTACCGGCTGACCGAGGCCGCGCGGGTCGTGTTCGCGATCCAGCGCGCGCGATCCGGTCGCCGCGCGGGCGGGCGCTGCCGCAAGCCGACGCGGGCGAACCGGCGACGAGCGAGGTGCACGCGGTGGGTCCTCGTCGGGCGCTTCGCGCAGCAGGCCGCTGCCGGCGAGACGCGCAAGGCGTTCTCGGGTCGCATCGGGACGAAGCGCCTGGGGCGCGGCCGGCATCGCGCGGTGCTCGTCGCGACCGACGCCGCCGGGAACCGGTCCGCGGCGCGGCGGCTGACGTTCAGGATCGTGCGCGCGCGCTGATCAGGTCGTCGTGTCCGGCAGGTGCCGGCCGACGTGCCCGACGTAGATCCCGCGCGGGAGGTCGCCGTTGCCGTCGGCGAGGTGGAGGTAGATGCGGGCGACGAAGCCCGCCCCGCTCCCCGAGCCGAGGGCGACGTGCGGGCCGAGGTCGAGCTTCGCGCCGTCGTGGGTGACGACGTAGTGCTTCGCCCAGCGGGTGCGGGCGAGCTCCGAGACGCCCGCGCGCCACGCGAGTCCCGCCTCCTGGGCCGCCTGGCCGAGCGAGACGCCCATCTCCCCCGCCGCATAGCGCGCGGCGAGCCCGTCGAGCGTGCGCAGCGTCTCGAGGATCTCCTCGGGCCGGCGGTACGGGCTGTCGGCGGCGCTGTCGAAGGCGGACTCGGTGAAGACGAGGTTCGGGCAGGTCTCAGCCGCGACGCGGACGGCCTCGAGGACCGACTTCGGCGCCTCCTCCTCCGTGGCGGCGGCGTCGGCCTCCGCGGGCGCGCGGTCGCCGAGCGCGGCCGAGAGCTCCGCGATCGCCTGGCGGTCGCGCGCGGCGGCGTCCTCCAGCTCCGCGACCCGGCGGGCGAGCTCGTCGCGGTGCGCGCGGACCGCCTCGAGCTCGGCGAGGACGGCCTCGTGAGCCGCGAGCCAGTCCTCGCTGGCGTCCTCGCGCGCGCCGGCCGCGGCGCCCTCGGCCGCCTCGCGGCGGTCGTGCAG
>DASZDF010000008.1:0-4602 GCA_035942275.1 Solirubrobacteraceae bacterium
CCTCGGTCCGGGCCGCGTCCCCGTCGCCGCGCCGTTCGGCCACCAGCGCCAGCGCAGCATGGCCGGCGGTGCTGACCCAGTGCTCGGAGAATCGCCAACCGCCGGCGTCCCGCGCGCGACCGGCGGCGGCCACGGCCTCGCGGTCGCGGCCCGCCTCCGCGTGGATCAGCGCGAGCTCGGCATCGCTGCAGACGACCCCCAGCACCTGCCCGCGCGCCGCGCTCTCGCGCCGCCACGCCTCGAACTCGGAGGCCGCCGTCGCGGCGTCGCCGGACCAGCGCGCGGCGTGGGCCAGTACGCCGTGGGGCAACGGCATCCACGGCGACGCGTCGTCGCCGACGGCGAGCGCGCGGCGCGCCGCGGCGACCGCGCGAGGCAGGTCCCCCGTCTGGAGCGCGTTCGACGCCCGCGCCGCGGCGACGTCGCCGCGGATGCGCGCGGGCGCGTCCGCGGAGACGGCGGCCTCGGCGGCGTCGCCCCAGCGGGTGACGCGAGCCGCGTGCCCGAGGCTGTGGCCGGTGAACGTGCGCGCCACGCACAGCCTCGGGTCGCGAGCCACGACGTCGGCCGGCAGGGCCGCGAGCCAGGCGTCGATCGCGCCGTGGTCGCCGCGGCTCAGCAGCCACGACGCCCAGTGCTCCGCGACGAGCTCGACCGCATCCGCCACGTCGCCGGCCTGGATCGCGTGGTGGACGGCGCGATCGACGTCCCCTTCCTCCTGCAGGGCCCCCGCAGCACGGCGATGGAGCTCTGCGGCCAGCCCGGGATGCACGAGCTCGAGCTCGCCCGCCAGCAGCTCCGCGAACAGGTGGTGGTAGCGGTAGACCCGCTGCCGATCGTCGAGCGGGACGAGGAGGAGGTTCGACCGCTCGAGCTGCCGTAGCAGCTGCGCGCTCCCGTCGCGGCCGGCGACGGCGTCGCACACCGGCCCCGTCAGCCGGTCGAGGATCGACGTCAGCAGCAGGAACTCGCGGACGTCCGGCTCGAGCCCGGCCAGCACCTCGGAGCGCAGGTAGTCGACGACGTGCCGGTCGTCGCCCGAGAACGAGGCGATGAACGCGGACCGGTCGCCGCGCTCGCGCAGGGACAGCGCGGCGAGGTACATGCCGGCCGGCCACCCCTCCGTTCGGCGGTGCAGCACTTCCACGTCCTCCGCCGACAGGCCGAGCCTCACCACGCGGTTGAGCAGCGCGTCGGCCTCCGCGGCCGAGAAGCGCAGCAGCGGCTCGTCGATCTCGAGCAGGTCCCCGCGCACGCGCAGGCGCGGGAGAGGCAGCGGCGGCTCGACGCGGGTCGAGATCACGAGCTCGAGGGACGGCGGCAGGTGCTCCACGAAGAAGGCGACCGACGCGTGGACCTCCGGGCTCTCGACGAGGTGGTAGTCGTCGAGCACGAGCACGGCGGCGGCGTCGTCCGCGGCCAGCGCGTTCAGGAGGAACGGGAGCGCCACGTGCTCGAGATGGACGCCGGGCGCCTTGAGCAGCGGCAGCACCGCACGGTCGAGGCCCGGCCGGACCGCCGCCAGCGCCTCGACGACGTACGACCAGAACCGCGACGGCACGGAGTCGGCTGCCTCGAGCGACACCCACGCGAACGGCCGCGGTTCGGCCGGGGAGGTCGCCCACGCCGACAGCAGCGTCGTCTTGCCGGATCCGGCCGACGCGCGCACGAGCGTCAGCCGCCGCGACGGGCGCGTTGCGAGCCGCTCCACGAGCGCGGGGCGCGACACCAGGTCACGCGGCGTCGGGCAGCGGACCTTCGTCACGACGAGGGGCGTGCCCGGCGCGACTTCCGATCCAGCCGGCACGGCCCGACACTACCGGAACGCGTTCCGCGGACCGACGGCGTTCGGCGCGCCGCCCGGGGTCGGCCCGGGCGGCGCGGCGGCAGCGGTCTAGTTCAGGCGCTCCACGAGCATCGCCATCCCCATGCCGCCTGCGACGCACATGGACTCGATGCCGTACTGCTTGTCGAGCGTCTCGAGGTCGTTCAGCAGCGTGGTCATGATCCGCGCCCCGGTCATCCCGAACGGGTGACCGAGGGCGATCGCGCCGCCGAACGGGTTGAGCTTGTCGCCGTCGATCCCGAGCTCCTCCATGCACGGCACGATCTGCGCCGCGAAGGCCTCGTTGATCTCGACGACGTCGATGTCGTCCATCGTCATGCCGGTCTGCTCGAGCAGCGCCTGGATCGCGGGGATCGGGCCGAGGCCCATGATCTCCGGCCGGATCGCCGAGACCGACGAGGCGACGATGCGGGCGCGCGGCTTCAGGCCGAGCGACTGCGCCTTCTCCTCGCTCATCACGAGCACCGCGGCGGCGCCGTCGTTGAGCGGGCACGCGTTGCCGGCGGTGACCGTGCCGTCCTCCTTGAACGCCGGCTTCAGCCCGGCGAGCTTCTCCATCGTCGTGCCCGGGCGCGGGCCGTCGTCCTTGGTCACCTCGCTGCCGTCGTCCTTCTTGACGGCGACGATCTCCTTGTCGAAGTGGCCGCTCTCCTGCGCGTCGACGGCGCGGTTCTGCGACGTGACCGCCCACTCGTCCTGCGCCTCGCGGGTGACCTTGCAGCGCTCGGCCACGTTCTCGGCCGTCAGGCCCATCGGGATGTAGACGTCGTAGAGCGAGCCGTCGCCGCCCGAGAGCTTCGGGTGCTTCATCTCGTCGGGCATGCCCGCGCCGAGCCCGGCGCGCGAGACGCCCTCGACGCCGGCGGCGATGTACTGGTCGCCCTCGCCGGCCTTGATCGCGTGGAACGCCATCCGCAGCGTCTGCAGCGAGGAGGCGCAGAAGCGGTTGACGGTGGTGCCGGGGACGTGATGGTCGATCCCGGACAGGAGGGTCGCGTTGCGCGCGACGTTGTACGCCTGCTCGCCCACGGACGAGGCGGCGCCCATCATGACGTCGACGGTCTCTCCGAAGTCGACGTCGGGGTTGCGCTCCTGGAGCGCACGGAGGGGTGTGGCGGCGAGCTCGTCGACGCGAACGTCGGTGAGCGAGCCCTTGAACGCGCGTCCGATCGGCGTCCTGATGGCGTCGACGATGACAGCCTCGGGCATGTCCTGCTCCTCTGTCGGTTGTGCCCTCGGCGGTCGCACTCCACGAGGGCTGTTTCACCCCGGCGTCGCACTCGCCGGAGCCTGCATGGCACCCCCGATGATACTGCGGAGCGGACCCGGAGGGCCTACCGGCCGAGCGCGGCGATCACCTCGTCGGCCGCCCGCTGCCCCGTCTCGACCGCCCCGTTGAGGTAGCCCTGGAAGTCGACGGAGGTGTGCTCCCCGGCGAAGTGGCAGCGCCCGCGGCGGCCCTCGATCTCGCGCTCGACGCCGGCGAACCTCTGGTACTGCCCCACCTTCCAGTACGAGTACGACCCCTTCGTCCAGCGGTTGCTCGGCCAGTGGTCGAGCGTCGCGCGGCCGTTCCACTTCCGCGTGATCCCCGGCAGGACGGGCTCGAGCTGCTTGAGGAACGTCCCGGCCAGCGTCGCCGGCACGCCGTTGAGCGCCGCGCCGACGTTGCCGCCGGTGTAGTCGACGAGCAGCCCGCTCGTCCCCGGCTGCGCCCGCGTGACGTCCCACGTGTTCTGGTAGCCGCGGTCCGAGAACGTCTCGCCGTTGCAGCGCAGCCCGTTCCAGTGGCGGTCGGTGAACTGGACGTGCAGCTTCGAGTTCGTCCCCATCCCCATCTCGGCGATCGCCGTGCGCTTGAGCGCGCTGAAGTTCGCGCGGCTGATGTCCACCGACGAGCGCAGGATCGAGAACGGGATCGTGATCACGGCGTGGTCGGCGACGTAGGACGTCCCGTTCGCGAAGGAGAGCGTGTACGTGAAGTCGGTGTTCTCGCGGATCGCGACCAGCTCGTGGCCGCGCCTGATCGACGCCTCGCCGATGCGCGCGGCCATGCGGTCGGTGATCTGGTCGTTGCCTCCGCGCACGTGGTACTTCTCGTTCGACGGGCCGAAGATCCGCAGCTGGCCCTGGCCCGAGTACCCGAGCAGGTAGAGCATGTTCAGCGTGCTCTGCTCGGACGTCTCCGCCCCGTACTCGATGTTGTAGGCCACGTCGAGCAGCTCGGCGAGCTTCGAGGACACCGGCCCCGCGACGTCGGCGATGTACTGCGAGAGCGGCGTCGCGTCGAGCTCGCGGCCGCGCTCGGTCGAGAGGTCGTAGAGCGTGGGATAGGAGGCGGCGGAGACGTCGGAGTGGATCGTCTGCCAGATCTGCTTGAGGTCGTTCGTCGCCTGCGTCCACGTGTACGGCACGCCGTCGAAGTAGCCGAGCGGGTCGGCGTCGTTGGCCTCGGCCTGGAGGAGGTTGTCCTGCCTGAGCCCGAGCTCCTGGATCAGGTTGCGGATCGCGCCGTGGCTCTGGTCGATCAGCTCGCCGCCGTGCTCGTAGAGCTGCCCGTCGGCGAAGGCGCCGCGGCCCGTCCAGCAGCGCCCGCCGAGGCGGTCGCTGCCCTCGAAGACCGTGACGGCGTGCCCCGCCCGCGCCAGGCGGTATCCGGCGCTCAGGCCGGCGAGGCCGGCCCCGACGATCGCGATCCGCGGCGCGCCCGCGGCGTCCGCCCGTCGGGTCGCGAACGGCGCGACGCCGGCGACCGC
>DASZDF010000009.1:0-2952 GCA_035942275.1 Solirubrobacteraceae bacterium
GCCGGGCGCCCGACGCCGCTGTACCTGGCGCGGCGCTTGAGCGAGGCGGCGGGGCGCGAGATCTGGCTCAAGCGCGAGGACCTCATGCACACGGGGTCGCACAAGCTCAACAACGCGCTCGGCCAGGCGCTGCTCGCGCGGCGGATGGGCAAGCACCGCGTGATCGCGGAGACCGGCGCCGGCCAGCACGGCGTCGCGAGCGCCACCGCGTGCGCGCTGCTCGACCTCGAGTGCATCGTCTACATGGGCGCCGAGGACGTGCGGCGCCAGGCGCCCAACGTCCAGCGCATGCAGCTGCTCGGCGCGACGGTGGTGCCGGTCGAGGCGGGCGCGCGGACGCTGAAGGAGGCGGTGAGCGAGGCGATCCGCGACTGGGTGACGAACGTCGAGACGACCCACTACATCATCGGCAGCGCGGTCGGCCCGGCGCCGTACCCCGCGATCGTCCGCGACCTCCAGCGCACGATCGGCGACGAGGCGCGCGCGCAGATCCTGGAGCGGACGGGGCGGCTGCCGGAGCGCGTGATCGCGTGCGTCGGGGGCGGCTCGAACTCGATCGGGACGTTCGCCGGGTTCTACGACGATCCCGTGGAGCTGATCGGCGTCGAGGCGGCCGGCGAGGGGCTCGAGAGCGGCCACCACGGCGCGCCTCTGACGGCCGGCGGGCGCCCCGGCGTGCTCCACGGCGCGCTGTCGGCGGTCATGCAGGACGGCGAGGGCCAGATCACCGAGGCGCACTCGGTGTCGGCCGGGCTCGACTACCCCGGCTCGGGCCCGGAGCACGCGTGGCTGCGCGACTCGGGCCGCGCGAGGTACGTCGCCGTGAGCGACACCGACGCGCTCGCCGCGTTCCGCCGCGTCGCGCACCTCGAGGGGATCATCCCGGCCCTCGAGACCGCCCACGCCCTCCACTTCGCGCTCTCGGTGCCGTCGGGCTCGAGCGTCGACCTGATCTGCCTGAGCGGCCGCGGGGACAAGGATCTCGCGGAAGTGCTCGCGCGGGGCTAGCGCGCGGACGGGTGAACGGGATCGACCGCATCGCGGCCGCGTTCGCGGGCTCCGGCAAGCGCGCAGCGCTCATGCCGTACCTCATGGGCGGCTTCCCCGACCTCGAGACGTCGGTCGCCATCGGCGAGGCCTACGCGGACGGCGGCGCCGACCTCGTCGAGCTGGGTGTCCCGTTCTCCGACCCGCTGGCCGACGGGCCCGTCATCCACGCCGCCGGGACGAAGGCGCTCGCCGCCGGGGCGACCGTCGACGGCGTCCTCGAGGTGGCTGCCGCGCTCTCGAAGCGCCTGCCGGTCGTCGTGATGACGTACGCGAACCTCGTCCTCGCGCGCACGCCCGAGGGCTTCGCCGACGCCCTCGCGGAGGCGGGGGCGAGCGGGCTGATCGTCCCCGACCTGCCGCTCGAGGAGGCGCCGGCGATCCTGGGCGCCTGCGACGCACGCGGGCTCGCGCTCGTCCCGCTCGTCGCGCCGACGACGCCCGACGAGCGCCTCGGCCTCATCGGCGAGCGGGCGCGCGGCTTCCTCTACACCGTCTCCGTCGCGGGCACGACGGGCGAGCGTCGCGCGGCCGAGGACGCGTACGCGGGCGTGCTCGCGCGCGCCAAGGCGCACACGGACGTGCCGGTCGCGCTCGGCTTCGGCATCGGCACCCCGGAGCAGGCCGCGGCGGCGGCCGCCGCGGGCGCGGCCGGCGTGATCGTCGGCAGCCGGCTGATCCGCGAGGCCGGGGAGGCGGAGGACCCCGCCGCGGCCGTCCGCGACGTGGTGACCGCGATGGCCGGCGCCCTGCGCGCCTAGGCGCTGCGGCCCGGCATGTAGCGCTTCACGATCTCGATCATCGCGGCGACGAGCAGGATCGAGACGCTGAGCAGCGCGGCGTCGAACGCCTTCTGGCCGAGCGACCAGAGGACGAGCCAGAGGATGAGGACGGCGGTGGTCCAGAGGACGTAGGTCACGCGGCGGCGAAGGCTAGCCGAAGAACACTTCGGCGGTCTCGAAGAACGCGTCGTCGAGCAGCTTCGGCTCGGCGAGCGCCTCGCCCAGCGGCACGAGGACGATCTCCGTCCCCCGTAGGGCGACCATCTGCCCGAGGTCGCCGTTCGTCACCGCGTCGATCGCGGCCACGCCGAACCGCGTCGCGAGCACGCGGTCGTAGGCCAGCGGCGTCCCGCCGCGCTGGACGTGGCCGAGGATCGTCATCCGCGTCTCGTAGCCCGTCCGCTTCTCGATCTCCTGCTCCAGGTGCACCGCGATCCCGCCCAGCCGGGCGTGCCCGAACGCGTCGGTGCCCTGGTGCAGGCTGCGCACGGAGTCCTCGTCCTTCGGCAGCGCGCCCTCGGCCACGACCACGATCGAGAACGTCTTGCCGGAGTCGTGGCGGCTGCGCACCCGGTCGCAGACCTCCTCGACGTCGAAGCGCCGCTCGGGGACCAGGATCACGTCCGCCCCGCCCGCGAGTCCGCTGTAGGCGGCGATCCAGCCCGCGTGGCGGCCCATGACCTCGACCACGATCACGCGGTTGTGCGACTCCGCCGTCGTGTGCAGGCGGTCGATCGCCTCGGTGGCGATCTGCACCGCGGTCTGGAAGCCGAAGGTGAAGTCGGTGCCGGCGAGGTCGTTGTCGATCGTCTTCGGCACGCCGACGACCGCGACCCCGTCGTCGTGCAGCTTCCCCGCGACGCCGAGCGTGTCCTCGCCGCCGATCGGGATGAGCGCCTGCACCCCGTCGCGCTCCATCGTTGCGCGCACCTGGTCGCCGCCGCCGTCCTGCTTGTACGGGTTCGTCCGCGACGTCCCGAGGATCGTCCCGCCGCGGTGGAGGATCCCGCGCGTCGTCTCGGTCGTGAGCGGGACGCTGTCGCCGGAGAGCGCGCCCGCCCACCCGTTGCGGTAGCCGACGAACTCGTGCCCCTGCGCCGAGCCCCTGCGCACCACCGCGCGG
>DASZDF010000010.1:0-4524 GCA_035942275.1 Solirubrobacteraceae bacterium
GTGGTACGGCGACATGTCGTGCCCGCCCCACGGCGAGTACCAGTTCGTCCACGAGATGTAGCCCCAGCCGCCGGGCTTCAGGACGCGCTCGATCTCGCGGATGACCTCGGGCGTGTTCGGCGTGTGCTCGAGCAGGTTCGACGCGAAGACGCCGTCGACCGAGCCGTCGTCGAACGGCAGCGCGCCGGCGTCGGCGATGATCGCGCCCTCCGGTGGGTCGCCGGCCAGCGCCAGCTCCTCCTCCGAGTTGTCGACCGGCAGCACGGTCGCGCCCGCCGCCCGGAACGCGCGCGTGTAGAAGCCCGGGCCGCAGCCGAGGTCGGCGACGACCTGCCCGCGCAGCGGCCCGTACCGCGCGTCGAGGTCGGCGACCGCCTCGCGCGCCAGCACGGTGTAGAACGGCGCGGGGTCGGTCTGCTCGTTGCGCCAGAGCGTCCAGAGCTGCCGCACGCGCGCGAGCCCGTGCCGGACGGGCGGCTCGGCGGCGCTCACGTCGCGACGGCGCTCGGGACCGCCCGGCGGCGCAGCGCCAGCGTGCCCGCTCCGGCCGCCGCCGCGCACTGCAGCGCGAACACGACCCCCGCGAACGAGACGAGGCCGAAGTCGCCCGCGGTGAGCAGGAACGGCTCCGCGATGGCCACGACGCCGAGCACCCAGAGGAACCCGGTCTGCCGCAGGGCGAGCATGTACTGCACCGCGAGGTAGGCGACGGCGAGCAGCGTCATCGCCGCGCCGAGCAGGATCAGCGCGTCGGCGGCGGTCGTGTACTCCTCCCCGAAGGCCAGGCGCAGCAGCAGCGACGGCACGACCGCGAAGATCGCCAGCGCCGGCACGCAGACCGCGGCGAGCAGGGCGAGCGTGCGCATGAACACGGGCCGCGGGTCGAGCCCCGCCGCGGCGCGACGGGTCGCCTCGGGCAGCAGGTAGAGGCCGATGCCGATGGCCGTCCACACCACGAGCTTCGCCGCGACCACCGCCGCCGCGTAAGCGCCCGCCTGGTCGTCGCCCATCTCGTGCTTGGCGACGATGACGTCGACGTTCTGGAGCGCGGCGAGGAAGATCAGCCCGACGATCGGCGCCCAGCCGCCGGAGATCACGCTCGTGAGCGTGCGCGGGGTGGCGTCGGTCGTGCCGTGGCCGGTCCGCCGGTCCACCAGCACCCAGAGGATCAGCGCGGCGATGACCATCGCCAGCGGGGAGCCGAGGAACGCCCCGGTCACGCCGAGGCCGCCGAGCACGAGCACCAGGCCGCACGCGAGCCGACCGAGCGCCTCGTAGATCACGCTCGACCCGACGTACGCGTACGCGTGCAGGCCTTGGAGCGCGCCGCGCTGCACGCTCAGCAGCAGCCACAGCACGCCGGTGGGCAGGATCGCGGCGGCCGCCCAGGCGTGCTCGGGCACCGCCACCGCCTCGGCGATCGGGTCGCGGAGGATGGCCGACGCTGCGGCGACCGCGAAGAAGACCGCGAGGAGCTGGCGCGACCACTTCCTGATCGTCGCCCCGACCTCCTCGCGGTCGCCGAGGCGCCCGAGCGCCGTCTCGCGGGCGACCGCGACCTGCAGGGCCGAGCCCGCGACGGCGAGGATGGTGAAGGTCGAGAGCAGGGCGCCGAGCGAGCCGTAGTCGCCCACGCCGAGCAGGCGCGTGAAGACGATCGTGAAGACGACGGCGATCGCGTTGGCCGCCAGCGTGGCGATGGCCATCCCGGCGGCCTTCGCGGTCTCGGACCGCTTGAGGCCGCTCACGAGCGTCGGCGCCGGCTCCTCGGCCGCGCGCTCGAGCACGGCGAGGTTCTCCTGCGCGGTGCGATCCCAGGTGAACCCGCGGGCCCGTGCCTCGGCGGCGTCGCCGAGCCGGTCGCGGCGCGCGGGATCCCGGACGAGGTCGCGCACCGCGCCCGCCAGCTCCTCCGGCGTCTCGGCGAGCACGCCGGTCTGGCCGTCGACGATCGACTCGGCCAGGCCGCCGACCTCCAGCGCGGCGCTCGGCGTGCCGCACGCGGCGGCCTCCATCACCGTCAGGCACCAGCCCTCGGCCGACGACGCGGTCAGCGTCACCCACGCGCGCCCGTACAGCTCGGCCTTCGCGTCCTCCTCGACTAAGCCGTGCAGCGTCACGCGGTCGCGCAGGCCGCGCTGGTCGATCTCCTGCTCGAAGACGTCGCGGTGGCTGCCCTCGCCGGCCACCTCGAGGTGCGCCTCGGGCACCGCCTCCAGCACGTCGAGCAGGACCTCGAGTCGCTTGTACTGCTTCAGCCGGCCGAGGTAGAGCAGCGTCGGGCGCTCCGCCCGCTCGGTGCGGTGGAACTGCTCGTTCTCCACGCCCATGTAGACGACGTGGATGCGCTCGTTGTCGACGCCCAGCTCCACGAGGTCCTCGCGGGCGGCGTTCGAGATCGTCAGGACGCGCGTCCCGCGGTAGAGGAAGCGCAGCGGGAGGCGCTCGAGCAGGAACGCGGCCACTCGGCCGCGGGTGCCCAGCTCGTGGACGTAGTGCTCCTGGTGGACGTGGTGGACGAGCGCGACCCGCGGCTTGCGCAGCCACCACCACAGCGGCGTGAAGAACGCGATGCCGTTGACGACCTCGAGCACGACGTCGGCGTCGTCGGCCAGGCCGCGGAGGGTGGCCCAGGCGGCGCGCGGGAAGACCGTCAGCCGGGTCCCCATCCGGTGGACGACGAGGTTCGGGGCCAGCTCCTCGACCTTCTTGGCGCCCGGGTAGTCGCCGGCGACCACCGTGACGCGGTGGCCCCACGCGACCCAGCGCGCGATCTGGCCGTAGAGGTTCGTGCCGGTCCCGCCGCCCTGCGGATGGGTCCAGTCGCGGTCGGTGAGGACGAGGATGTGCCGGGTCCGCGGCATCCGCGCGAGCGTATCGAGGCGGCAGACCGCTTCCCTCCGGGCGCGCCACTACGCTTCGGCCCATGTCGCGCTCCCGCGCCGTCGTCGCCCTGCTCGCGCTGTGCCTCGCGCTGCCCTCGGCCGCCTTCGCCCAGGGCGCCGGCGACGAGCAGTACCAGGACCCGTTCGGCGACGAGCAGACGCAGGGAGACGGCAACGGCGGCGGGGCGAACGGCCGCGCCGCGCAGGACGACGGCGGACTGAGCGACGAGCCGCCCGTCCAGGACGAGCCGCAGCCCCCGCCGGAGGAGCCCGCCGAGGAGCCGGCGCAGGACCCGGGCCAGGGCGACGAGCCCGCCGAGGAGCCGCAGGCGCTGCCCAACACCGGGTCCGACCCGCGCCTCCTCGCCTACGTCGGCCTGCTGTTCGTGTTGATCGGGGTGGGTCTACGCCTGCGCACGATCGACCCCGACGCGTACTAGTCACCGCCTCGGCCGACGAGACCGCGGCCCTGGGCGCCGAGGCGGCGCGCGAGCTGCGAGCGGGCGACGTCGTCGTGCTGCACGGCGAGGTGGGCGCGGGGAAGACGACGTTCGTGCGGGGCGCGGCGCGGGCGCTGGGTGTCGACCGGCCGGTCACGAGCCCGACGTTCACCATCGGCCGCCGCTACGAGGAGGCGCGGCCGCCCGTCGCCCACGTCGACCTGCACCGGGTCGGATCGCTCGACGACGAGGAGCCCGAGCTGCTCGCCGACTACCTCAACGCCGACCACGTCGCGTTCGTGGAGTGGCCGGAGGCGGCGGGAGGCGAGCTGACGCCGCGGCTGCGCGTGCGGCTCGAGCACGAGGGGGGCGACCGGCGGAGGGTCGAGCTGGAGTGGGCGGGGTGAACCTGCTCGCGTTCGACACCGCGACGCCGGCAACGGTGGTCGCGGTCGTGAGCGGAGCGGGCCGCTTCGAGGCGCGGCACGATCCCGAGCCCGGCGAGCGCCCGCAGCCCGCCGCGCAGCTCCTCGCGCTGGCGACGCGCCTCCTCGACGACGCCTCGCTGCGCTTCGCCGACCTCGACCGCATCGCGGTGGGGACCGGCCCGGGGACGTTCACCGGCCTGAGGATCGGGGTCGCGACCGCCAGGGCGCTCGCGCAGGGGACCGGCGCGGAGCTCGTCGGGGTGTCGACGCTGCGGGCGCTCGCCGCGGCCGCGGACGCGCAGCGGACCGTCCTCGCGGTCCTCGACGCGCGCCGCGGCGAGGCGTTCGTCGGCGGGTGGCGGGCCGGCGAGCAGGTCGTCCCGCCGGCGGCGGTCACGCCCGCGCTGCTCGGGAGGATCGCGAGTGGGGGCGCGGACGGCCCCGCTCCCGCGGCGCGCGGAGCGGGCGCCGCTCCATGGCTGGCTGTCGGGGACGGGGCGGTACGCTTTCGGGAAGTGCTGGAACCCAGCGGGGTGACGGTGCCCGCGGACGGCTCGCCGCTCCACCGCGTCAGCGCCCTGACCATCGCCGACCTGGCGGCGGGCGCGCCGCCCCCCGGGCGGGACGTGGTCCCGGAGTACCTGCGGCTGCCCGACGCGGAGATCGCGCTTCGCGAACGTCGCGCCGAGTGACCACTCCACCCCCCGATCTCCTCATCCGACGCCTGACCTACGCGGACCTCCCGCAGGTCATCGCGATCGAGCGCCGCGC
>DASZDF010000011.1:0-1788 GCA_035942275.1 Solirubrobacteraceae bacterium
CATCCACGTCTGCTCCTCCTGTGGCCACTCGACGCCGCGGTGGCACGGCCAGTGCCCGGGGTGCGGCGAGTGGAACACGCTGGTCGAGGAGACGCGGTCGAGCGCGCCGTCCGCTCGTGCCGCTTCCGCCCGTCCCTCGCGTCCGCGGCTGCTGTCGGAGGTCGACACGGCGCCGGTGCCGCGGCTGTCGACGGGCATCGGCGAGCTCGACCGGGTGCTGGGCGGCGGGATCGTCCCCGGGTCGCTCGTGCTCCTCGGCGGCTCGCCCGGGATCGGCAAGTCGACGCTGACGAACATTGCGCTCGGGAACCTCGCGGGCGCGGGGCGGCGGACGCTCTACGTGTCGGGCGAGGAGTCGGCGGCGCAGATCCGGCTGCGGGCGGAGCGCCTGGGCGGCTCCGCGCTGGCCGTGCCCGTGCTCGCGGAGACGGATCTCGACGTCGTGCTCGCGACTTTGGAGGCCGAGCGGCCGGAGGTCTGCGTCATCGACTCCGTGCAGACGCTCCACGCCGCCGAGCTGACCGGCGCGCCGGGGTCGGTCGGCCAGGTGCGCGAGGTCGCGTCGCGGATCATGCGGGTGGCCAAGGCGCACGCGATCGCGGTCGTGCTGGTGGGGCACGTGACGAAGGAGGGCTCGCTCGCGGGCCCGCGGGTGCTCGAGCACCTGGTCGACTGCGTGCTGCAGTTCGAGGGCGAGCGGGAGCGCACGTACCGGACGCTCCGCGCGCTGAAGAACCGGTTCGGCTCGACGTCGGAGGCGGGGGTGTTCGAGATGAAGTCCGGTGGGCTCGTCGAGGTGCTCGACGCCAGCGCCCGTTTCGTCGGCGAGGCGACCCGCGCGCCCGGCTCGGTCGTCCTCGCGGCGATGGAGGGCTCCCGCCCGCTGCTCGTCGAGGTCCAGGCGCTCGTCTCCCCGTCCGAGCTCGTCCCGCCGCGGCGGGTGGTCAACGGCCTCGACCGCAACCGGCTCGCGCTGGTGTTGGCGGTCCTGGGTCGCCACGCGGGCGTGGGCGTGGGGACGGCGGACGTCTTCGTCAACGTCGTGGGAGGGGTGCGCGTCGACGAGCCCGGAGCCGACCTCGCGATCGCGCTCGCCGTCGCCGGAGCGGCGCGTGGTGTGGCGCTGGAGGGCGCCGCTGCGGACGCCGCCTCCGCGCCGCTCCCCGCCGCCGCGCCGCTCCCCGCCGGCGGCCCGCTTCCCCTCGTGGCCTTCGGCGAGGTCGGGCTGACCGGCGAGCTTCGCTCCGTCGGGCATCCGGAGCGGCGGATCGAGGAGGCGGCGAAGTTCGGGTTGCGCACCGTCGTGTGCCCGCCTGGGAGCGGGGGTGTGGAGGCGCGGACGTTGCGCGAGGCGCTCCGCTCCGCGTTCGGTGGGGCGCGCAGCGCTCCGCGCGCGGCATAGGGCGCCTTCGCGCGCCGCTCCCGCCCCGCATCGCACCCCCCGCGGCACAGGGCGCCTTCGCGCGCCGCTCCCGGGTCCCCGGCGCTTACGGCGGCTGGTGAGGGTGACGGAGTGGGGTGGGCTGCATTGTCGTTCGTATTTGATGGTTTTGTCGCCCACCCCCTCCGGCCGGGGCGCTCGCGCGCCCCGTTTCCTTCGCCGCCCTCCGGGCAATCTTGCGGCGTGCCCCGCCCCGGCTTCGCGCTCCTCCTCGCGCTCGTGGTCGCGCGCGCCGCGCCCCACTCCGCCGTGGCGCAGGGGACGCTCGTCGACGAGACGGCCTCGGCCCTCCAGACGACGACCGTCTTCGTCCACAACGACGCGGAGGAACCGATCACCTCGTCGCA
>DASZDF010000012.1:0-2937 GCA_035942275.1 Solirubrobacteraceae bacterium
GTCCGCGGGAGCCACCGCGGGGGCGGACGTGCGCGCCGGCGCGGGGCGCCAGCCGTTCGGGCGCGGCGCCGGGCGGCAGGCGGCGCGCTTCTTCGCCACGCACTTCGCGGCGAAGCGCACCGGCTTCGGGCTTGCCCGCCGGGCGTCGGCGGGAGCGGCGGCCGCGAGGAGCGTCACCGCCGCGGCGAGCGCGACGGGCCGCCTCATGCGACGACCGCGTACCGATCGAACGACGAGGCGTCCGGGATGATCCCCTCCGCCTCCGTTCCCAGCCAGTCCTCGAGCAGCGAGCAGTAGAGGCCGCGGAAGTCGGACGTCGCGCGGACGTTCCCGTGCGCGTCGAGCTGGGTCACGCCCGGGAACTCGCCGATCATGGTCCCGGCGACGCGGCTGCCGACGAGGAACCCGACGCCCGCGGCGCCGTGGTCGGTGCCGCGCGAGCCGTTCTCGGCGGGCCGGCGACCGAACTCGCTCCACAGGTGGACGAGCACCCGGTCCGCGATGCCGCGCGCCTCGAGGTCGGCCTGGAAGGCCGCGATCGCGTCGCTGGTCGCCTTCAGCCCGCTCGTGAAGTTCGACGTCTGGTTGGAGTGGGTGTCGTAGCTGCCGCTCGCATCCATGGTGGCGCAGCGGATCGGGAGGCCGGCGGCGAGCATCCGGGCCAGCGACTTCAGTCGCGACGCGACGGAGTTGCTCGGGTACGCGGGCGCCGCGGCGTCGGCCGGCAGCGATGCGAGCTGCTGGCGGAGGATCGCCGCGTTCGCCTGGGCCTGGCGGGCCTGCCCGAGGATCGGGTTGTCCGCCGGCAGGGTGCCGAGGCGGTGGAAGCTGTCGAGCTGCGCCGCCTTCATCCGCGCCTCCCACACGCCCGGGGTGGTGAACGTGTAGTCGGTGATGGAGTCCGTCGCGGCGACCGCGACGTTCGCCGTCGCCAGCGTGGGCGACAGCGAGCTGCCGAGCGACAGCCCCTGGATCGCGTTGTTCGACTCGCCGACGCGGTCGAGGTAGCGGCCGAGCCAACCGGTCCGCGCCTGGACGTCGAGCGACCCGATCTCCCAGAAGTGCCGCGAGGTGAAGTGCGACTGGTTCGCGCCGGTGTAGCCGATCGCGGGCATGACGCTGACCTTCCCGGCGTCGTACAGGCCTCGCAGGCCCTCGGCGGCCGGGTTCCAGACGAGCCGCGGATCCTCGGTGAAGGGCGTGCCGCTCGCGACGCGGAGCGTCGGGCGCAGCGAGACGTAGCGCGGGTCCTCGTAGGGGGCGAGCACGCTGAGGCCGTCGATGCCGCCGTTCAGGAAGATCGAGACGAGGACCGGGGCGCCGGCCGTCTCGGCCGCCATCGCGATGCCGTCGTCGAGCGCGCCGGGCGCGACCGCGCCGGCGCCGTAGACCGACAGCGCCAGGCCGGCGCTGCGCAGCAGGAACGAGCGGCGGTGCATGCCGGTGCCCGCCGGGGTCGGCATGCCCGGCTCGACGGCGGGAAGGCCCTTCCCGGCGACGGCGCGCAGCGCCTGGGAGCGGGTGAAGTTGTCGCAGGAGGTCATGAGGTCTGGAAGTCGGGGGACGCG
This sequence comes from Solirubrobacteraceae bacterium, assembly GCA_035942275.1. Lineage (GTDB taxonomy): Bacteria > Actinomycetota > Thermoleophilia > Solirubrobacterales > Solirubrobacteraceae > CADCVT01. Next base: position 1,569 of record DASZDF010000012.1, read on the forward strand.
ATGATCAGATGGCGGAGGGCGTTGAAGCGGTACGCGCGCATCCGTCCGCGCTCCCAGGTCGAGAGCGTGGGCGGGATGCACTCGGTGGCGAAGCGCAGGAGCTCGGCGAGCGTCTCGTCGGTCAGCGTCGGGCGGTCCCAGAAGGCGAGCGCCTTGTCGAGCGCCTCCTCGGGACCCTCGGTCGGGCTGTACGTGCTGTCCGTGGCCTCGTGCGGCGCGAGCAGGTAGCGGCCGACGATCCAGCGTCCGCGGAGCGTCGAGGTGTCGAGCCAGCCGTTGTCGTTCCAGCCCGAGACGTTCGGCGGGTAGAAGAGCTGCTGCCCGGACAGGTTGCCCAGCCACGCCCAGATCGCGGTGTCGATCCCGCGGTTGCGCAGCCGCAGCATCCCGGCCGTGTAGACCGCCGGCGGCTTGACCATCGGCGCCGTGCGGCTGTAGAGGTCGGGATGGAGCAGGATCGCCTCGACCACCGGACGGATCTGGCGACCGGACGAGACGTACAGCGACTCGAGGTGCGCCCGCGTCGCGTCCGACGGCGGCGTCGGCACGAAGTAGCTCCACAGCTTGCGCACGAAGAACTCCGCGTGCATGGGGTGGTCGAGGCAGAGCAGGACCGCGTCCTGCCAGCCGAACGCGCCGCTGCGTGCGTGCGGGGTGTCGGCCCACAGCGACTTCGTGCCGGTGTCGTGGCGCTGCGCGTCGAAGCGGAAGTTGACGTGACGGCTCACCGCCTCGCTCCAGTCGGCCCGCCACCCGGTGAGCGCGCGGCCCAGCTCGCGGACGTCGGTCTCCGTGTACGCCCCGCGGTCGGCGCCGAGCGTGAACAGCTCCATCAGCTCGCGCGCGTAGTTCTCGTTCGGGCGGCCCTTCCGATTGTCGATCCCGCTGAGGAAGACGAGCATCGCGGGGTTCTTCGTGACCTCGAGCGCGAGCGTCTCGAACGACCCGAGCGCGTTGGCGCGGAAGAGCTCGTTCTGCTCGAGCATGTGGCGCTGGTCGTTGACGTCGGCGTTCGACGTCGCGAACCAGTCGTGCCAGATGAGCGTCATGCGCTCGACGAGCTGCTGGTCGCTGCGGACCATCCGGTCCAGCCACCACAGGTGGTCGTCGCCCCACACGTTGTTCGGGTCGATGGGCTGCTTGTACTCGTTGAGCGGCGCGGGACCGGTGAGCGTCGCCTCGCCCACGGGCCGCGTCAGCTCGTGGACCGCCGCCTCGTGGCCCATCTCCACGAGCCGCTCGGGGTCCCCGGGGCGCGGGCCGAAGCCGGCGCGCCAGAGCAGCCGCTCGGCCTCGCGCCGCCCGAAGGCCGGTGGCGGCGGGGGCGGGGGTGCGGGCGGCTTGGGCGCCGGGGGCTCCGGGGTCGGAG
>DASZDF010000013.1:0-7779 GCA_035942275.1 Solirubrobacteraceae bacterium
CCTCCAGCACGCCCATGTGCCGGAGGCAGTAGGTGACGCGCTCGGCGAGGCGGGACTCGCACCGCAGCGCCTCGGCAAGGTCGCGGTTGGTGAACGGCGTCGCCGGTGGGGAGACCAGCGCGAGGGCGTCCTCGGGCCTGCGCAGCTCGATGCGCTCGACCACCTCGCGCAGGCGCCGCTCGCCGGGATCGCGGAGGAAGCGCCGCCCGCGCTTCGGCTCGGGCGCGCGGACGTGGTCCTCGCGGCACAGCAGCAGCTCGACGACGAGGTTGGGATGCGCGAGGAGCGACGGGAAGGTCACGAGGCGGTCGAAGATCGCCAGCGGGCGGCCCTTCACCGGCGAGCGGCGGGCGCTCAGCACCTCGCCGTGCGCGTCGCCCCGCACGATCCGCCGCTCGGCCGCGATCGGGTGCACGATCCGCATGCGGTGCTCGTCGAGCAGCGCGTCGAGCTTCGGGCCGAGCGGCGTGAAGCCGCCGGTCTGGATCTCGACCAGCTCCCCGTCGGCCCGGACCAGGTCGATGACGAAGCGACCGACCTTCGCCTCGGCGCGGTCGCCAGGCCGCGCGAGCAGCTCCTTGAGCGACGCGTGGAGCGGCCCTTCGCGCAGGAGGCCGATGTCGCTCACAGCGCCAAGCTTCGCGGAAGATCCGCGGTCTCCCCCCGCACGTCTGTAGTGTCGGGCTCTGCGCCGGGCCCTGATTCCTCTTCTGCTGCTGGCGCTCACCCCCGCCTCCGCCTCCGCCTCCGACACGCCGCTGGACGACCCCTGGGTGGTCGATGCCGACGTCCTCACGACCGCCGTCGACGGCGCCGGCCGGACCTACCTCGGCGGCAACTTCACGATGATCGGGCCGCGCACCGGCGCCGCGGCCGCCCTGACGACTGCGTCGGACGTGCCCCAGCTCGGCTTCCCCGAGGTGGTCGGCGACGTGCTCGTGGCGGAGCCCGACGGCGCCGGCGGCTGGTTCATCGGCGGGGTGTTCACCCACGTCGGCGGCGTCGCGCGCAAGAACCTCGCGCACGTCCGGGCCGACGACACCGTCGACCCCGCGTGGGACCCGAGCCCGAACAACGCCGTCCGCGCGCTCCTGCGGTCGGGCGACGTGCTCTTCGCCGGCGGCGACTTCACGCAGATCGGGACCAGGATCCGGAGCAGGCTCGCGAAGCTCACGACGACCGGGACCGGCGGCGCGGACCAGGCGTGGAACCCTGCCGTCGACGGCTCGTCCGTCCGCACGCTCGCCCTCTCCGGCGGCTCGCTGTTCGTCGGCGGGTCGTTCTTCGAGGTCGGGGGCGGCGGCGGCGACGATCTGGCGAAGATCTCCACGAGCGGTACCGGGGCCGCCGACCCGGCGTGGGTCCCGGACAACCTCAGCCAGCGCGTGGACGCGATCGCGGTGTCGGGCACCGACCTCTTCGTCGCCGGCAGCTTCGTCCAGATGGGTGGCGCGACCCGCGAGAACGCCGCGAAGCTCCCGACGGGCGGGACCGGGACCGCCGACGCGACGTGGGCCCCGAACCCGAACGGCCCGGTGACGGCGCTCGACGTCGACGGCGGCTTCGTCTTCGTCGCCGGGTTGTTCTTCAACGTCAAGGGCGAGACTCGCAACGCCCTCGCGAAGATCCCCACCTCCGGCACCGGGGCCCCCGACGCGGACTGGCAGCCCTTCACGGACGGCGAGGTCGACGATCTCGACGCCGCGGACGGCAACGTGCTCATCGTGGGCCAGTTCGGGGTGACCGGGCCGATCGCCGGCTTCCAGTCCCGGAGGAACGTCGCCCGCCTGTCCGCGTCCGGAGCGGGCGCGGTCGACGCATGGGCGCCGCAGGTGAACGGGCGTGTGCTCGCCGTCTCCCGCTCGGGGTCGGACCTCCTCGTGGGCGGCGAGTTCACCGCCGCGGGGCCCGAGCTCGTGGACGTCCCTCCGCTCATCCGACTCCGCCCCGACGGGAAGCTCGACGCGAGCTGGCTCCCGCGCGCCGAGGGCGAGGTGCGCGCCCTGGTCCTATCGGACACGAAGGTCTTCGCCGGCGGGTCGTTCGTCGCGCGCGCCAGCGGCGGCGGGATCGTCAGCGCCCACGTCGCGCGGTTCCCGGCGACGGGCGCCGGCGCCGTCGCGCCGGATGCGTGGAACCCGAACGTCGACGCGACCAACGTCCACGCGCTCGCGCTGTCGGGTGACAACCTCTTCATCGGGGGCGAGATCTTCCAGGTCGGGGGGCAGCCCCGTCAGAACCTCGCGAAGGTCGCCGCCGACGGCGGGGGCGCCCTCGACGCGGCCTGGGACGCGCCGGTGATCGGCCCCGTGTACGCGCTGGCGATCTCGGGATCGAGCCTCTTCGTCGGGGGCAACATCGGCCAGATCGGCGGCGTCGACCGCGAGAACGTCGCGAAGGTCTCCACCACGGCGCCGGCCACGGTCGACGCGACGTGGGACCCCGCCCCCTCGCTGCCCGTCCGCGCGCTCCTCGCGTTCGGCGGCGACCTCTTCGTGGGCGGCGACTTCAGCGCCATCGGGGGTGGGACGCGCGTCGGCGTGGCAAAGCTGGCCATGACGGGCGCCGGGCTGGCGCGGGACTGGAACCCGGGGCTGAACAACGACGTCTTCGCGCTCTCGCTCGCGCCCGGCGGCGGCAGCATCTACCTCGGCGGCAACTTCACCCAGAGCAACTTCGGCGGCGCGATCACGCCCACGCCGTACACCCGGGTCGCGCGCGTCCCGACGGCGGGCGCCGGCGAGCCCGACCCGTCGTTCCGGCCCACGCCGAACTTCAACGTGCACTCGATCGCGGCGTCGGCGTCGCGCGTCGTGCTGGGCGGCCGCTTCAGGTCGGTCGGGAAGACGGCCAACTCGGGCGTCGCGCACTTCGACCTGACGACGCCGACCGCGTCCATCGCCGTGCCCGCGAACGGTGCGACCTATACCGTCGGCGACTCGGTCGCGGCGTCCTACAGCTGCGCCGACCCGGATCCGTTCGTCGACCTGACGTGCACGGGTCCGGTCGCCTCGGGCGCGCGGATCGACACCGCCACGCCCGGGACGCAGACGTTCAGGGTCGACGCGGTGGACGGGGGCGGCAACGCGTCGTCGCAGACCGTGTCGTACATCGTCGTCGAGGCGCTGCCCGCCGTCCCGCCCGGAGGGACGCCTCCTCCCGGAGGGATCCCGCCGGGAGGGACACCGCCGCCACTCACCGACGTCCCGCCCGTCCTGTCCGGCCTGAGCGTCTCGCCGGCGTCCTTCCGCGCGGCGCCGCGCGGACGCCCCTTTGCCGCCGCCACCCGCGTCGGCGGGCGCGTCATGTACCGGCTCTCCAAGGCCGCGCGCGTGACCTTCACGATCGTGCGCCCGAAGAAGGGGAAGCGGCGCGCGAGGACGATGGGCCGCTTCGCGATGAACGGGAACGCAGGCGGCAACCGCTTCACGCTCCGGGGCCGCGCGGCCGGCAGGACGCTCGCGGTCGGGGGCTACCGGCTCCAGGCGCGCGCGGTCGACGCGGCCGGCAACCGCTCGGCCGTAGCCCGCACGACGTTCCGCATCAACCGCTGACGTCCGCGCCACTCCCGTCCGGGCGGGGTGGGCGACATTTCCATCAAATACGCACGATTTGACAGCCCACCCCCGCTCGCGACGCCGCTCAGCGCAGCGCGGGGAGGCCCCGCTCGAGCAGCGCCTGCAGGACCTCCGGCGGCTGCGCGCCCGAGACCGCGATCTCGCGGTTGACGACGAAGAACGGCACCGCGGTGATGCCCAGCGCCGCCGCAGCGCGCTCGTCCTCGCGGACGTCCTCGGCGAAGCGGTCGCCCGCGAGCGTCGCCCGGACCTCGTCCTCGGGCAGGACGTCCGCCGCCGCCCGCGCGAGCGCCTCCGGATCGCCCACCGGCTCGCCGTCGGTGAAGTACGCGCGCAGGAGGCGCTCCTTCGTCGCGTCCTGGAGCCCGTGCGCGGCGCCGAGGTGGACGAGTCGGTGCGCGTCGAAGGTGTTGCCGCCGCGCACCCGGTCGAAGTTCAGCTCGAGCCCCTCGCGGGCGGCCATCTCGGTCATCTGCGCGTGCCGCGCCGCCGCGTCCTCGATCGTCATCCCGTACTTCGCGGCGAGGTGCTCGGTGTGGTCGCCGTCGCGCTCGCGCGGCGCCTGCGGGTCGAGCTCGAAGCTGCGCCACGTGACCTCGACCTCGGCGCGCTGCGCGAAGCCGGCGAGCGCCGCCTCGAAGCGCCGCTTGCCGACGTAGCACCACGGGCAGGCGATGTCGGACCAGATCTCGACGTGCATCGTCGGAGCGTAGCCCGGGTGCGACGATGCGCCGATGCGCCGCCTCAACATCGCCGACCCCCGGTTCACCTACGACGACACCGACCCGGAGGGCTTCCGGGCCGGCATGTTCCGCCTCGGCGGCGACGTCGGCGCGAAGGACACCGGGATGACCGTCTACGAGCTCCCGCCCGGCCAGGCCGTGTGCCCCTACCACTATGAGTACGGCGAGGAGGAGTGGATGGTCGTGGTCGCCGGTCGGCCGTCGGTGCGTACGCCCGAGGGGACCGAGCAGCTCGGGCCGGACGACGTCGTGTTCTTCCCCAAGGGGCCGGAGGGCGCGCACCAGATCCGCAACGACACCGACGAGACCGCGCGCGTCCTCATGTGGTCGACGGTCGTCCTCCCCAGCGCGACCGCCTACCCCGACAGCGACAAGGTCGGGATCTGGACCGGCATCCGCGAGGAGAACCTCATGGCCCCCCGCTCCGCCCACGTGGACTACTACTTCGGCGAGACCTAGTCGGTCTTCCGCGGCGCGTAGCGGTGGTGGAGCATCAGCGCGTTGCCTGAGAATGCACGCCCTCGGCCTCGAGCTTCGCGCGCGTCGCCGCCACGTCGTCGACGCGCAGCGCGATCGCGTTGGGGTTCGGATGGTGCTGGCGGCCCACCGCCTCGGGGTTGAACATCGCGCCAGGGCACGATGACGAAGTCGACGCCGGTGATGGAGGAGGGCATGGCGGGAACCCTCTCACGCCCCGGCGAGCGCGAGCACGAGCGGGTGGATCGGGCCCGCTCCGGCCATCCGCAGCTGCGCTCCGACCGTCGCGAGCGTCCAGCCCGAGTAGCGGACGTCGTCGACGAGGATCCCCGGCTCCGCGGGCGGCGGCACGGCGACCGTGAACTGGCCGCGCACGTTCGCGACCTGCTGGGAGGAGTTCGCCATCTCGCGCTGGGGCGGGTTGTCGCCGACCCGCTGGAGCACGTCGGCGTAGGGCAGGCCGAGCGCGTCGGCGAGACGCCGCGCGAGGTCCGGGACGAGGTCGCTGCTGCGGCGCGAGGGCACCGCCGCGACCCAGCGCGGCACCGGCTGCGGCGACCACTTCGCCGTGACGACCTCCGCGCACGCGGCGACGAGCTCGTCGTCGAAGCGGCCCTCGCGCCGGCCGGCGGCGATGAGCGCGTCCCACGCCCCGTCGCCCGCCCGGGTGAGCGCGCGGCCCTCCTCGACCTGCAGCTCGGGCTTGATCCGCTTCCCAGGCTGGTCGGCGGTCTTCGGCGTCTGGCGGCGGACGCTCAGGACGACGGGCCGCGAGCGCAGCACGCGCCGCGCCCGCTCCACCACCACAGCGTCCGGCGGCGCGTCGAAGCGCGGACCGGCACACACCGCGCAGCGCCCGCACGGGGCCGCCGCCGGGTCGTCCAGCTCCTCGAGCAGCGCCGCCATCAGGCACCGGCCGTCGGAGCCGAAGCGCAGCATCGCCTCCTGCTCCGCGCGCCGCAGCGCCGTGACCTGCTCGTAGCGCTCGGCGTCGTACTCCCACGGGGCGCCGGTCGCCTCCCAGGTCGAGCCGTCGCGCCGCACGGCGCCCTCGACGTCGAGGACCTTCAGCATCGCCTCGATCCGGCCCCGCCCCAGGTTCACGTCGGCCTGGAGCTGCGGGATCGTCGCGGGCAGCAGCGAGAGCACCCGCTCGACGAGCACCCGCGCCGGGAACGCGGTCTCGATGAAGAAGTCCTGGATCCGGCGGTCCTCCGCGCCGCGCAGCAGGACCACGTGCGCCTCGTCGACCCCGCGACCGGCGCGCCCGACCTGCTGGTAGTACGCGATCGCCGACGACGGCGCCTGGTAGTGGACGACGAAGCCGAGGTCCGGCTTGTCGTAGCCCATGCCGAGCGCCGAGGTGGCGACGACCGCCTTGACCTCGTTGGCGAGCAGCTTGCGCTCCGCCTCCACGCGCTCCTCGTCGGCGACCTCGCCCGAGTAGCCGATCGCCGAGATCCCCTCGGCGTTCAGCCAGCCGGCGACCGTCTCCGTGTCGCGCTTGGTGAGGCAGTAGACGATCCCCGAGCCGGGGAACTGCGGCAGCCAGTGCGCGAGCCAGGCCAGCCGCGCGGCGGGCTCGGGCAGCGTCGCGACCTCGAGGCGCAGGCTCGTCCGCGCCAGCGCGCCGCGGTAGACGGTGAGCTGCTCGCTGCGCGCGCCGACCGCGAGCTGCTCGGAGACGTCCGCGACGACCCGGTCGTTGGCGGTCGCCGTCGTGCAGAGCACCGCCACGTCGTCGGCGAGCCCCGCGAGCACGTCGCGGATCCGCCGGTAGTCGGGGCGGAAGTCGTGCCCCCAGTCGGACACGCAGTGCGCCTCGTCGACGACGAGCAGCCCGACGCGCGAGATGAACAGCGGCAGCATCGCGTCGCGGAACTGCGGGTTGTTCAGCCGCTCGGGGCTGATGAGGAGCAGGTCGACGGTGTCGCGCTCGAGCTCGTCGCGCACCGCCGCCCAGTCCTCGCGGTTCGTCGAGTTCACGGTGACCGCGCGGATGCCGAGCCGCTCCGCCGCCGCGATCTGGTTGCGCATGAGCGCGAGCAGCGGGCTGATGAGCACGGTGGGGCCGGAGTGGGCGCGCCGCATCAGCGCCGTCGCGATGAAGTAGACGGCGCTCTTCCCCCACCCCGTCCGCTGCACGCACAGGACCCGCTTGCGGCCCTCGACGAGGTCGCGGACCGCCTCGAGCTGGTGCTCGCGGAACGTCGCCTCCGGCCCCGCCAGCGTGCGGAGCAGCCCGAGTGCCTCGTCGTCCATCACCTGACAGTAGGGGCGGGCGCCTGAGAGCCCGCCCCCCGGTCAGGCGGTGGCGGCCATCGGGTCCGGCGCGCCGAGCTGGCTGAACTCCTTGGGCGAGTACGCGCGGTCCGGCGTCCCGCCGACGATGAGCATCCGGATCCCCTCCGGGCCCGAGACCACGCGCCGGCGCTCGGCGGGGCCGACGCGCACGGGCAGGTCCGGCTTCAGCTCGTAGCGCTCGCCGCTCTCGATCTCGAGCCATCCGCCGCCACGCAGCGCCACGAACAGCTCCTCCTGGCCCTCCTCCGCATGGTCGTGCCACGGGTAGCGGTCGAAGTCCGGCGGGAGGTCCACGGTCTGCACGCCGAAGCTCGAGAGCCCGAGCTCCGCGCGGACGCGGCGCATCGCCCCCAGGAACGTCGACTCCATCTCGTTGAACGGCTTCGTCGTGACGTCGGGCATGGCAAGGCTCCATTCGCCGGGAACGATCCATACCGACGGTACGGAACGCCTGAGGCCCGATGTGTGACGCTGCTTACGCCGCGTCGTGCATCGCTTCGAGCTCGCGCTCCATCGAGAGCCGCTCCAGCGCGGCCGACTCGACGCGGCGGACCTCGGCGGGCGTCATCCCCACGCGCTCGGCGGTCTCGCGCAACGGCGTCGGGGCGCCGCCGCCGTTGATGCCGTAGCGCAGCTTCACAACCTTCTGCTCGACGTCGGGCAGGCGCTCGACCGCG
>DASZDF010000014.1:0-2099 GCA_035942275.1 Solirubrobacteraceae bacterium
CGACGGCTCGGTCCGCCTGCGGGCGTGCGCGGTCCGGATCGGCGAGAGCGAGGTCGACGCGCGCGTCGAGGTCGGCGGCACCGTCGCCTCGCGCCAGGGCGTGAACATCCCGGCCGAGGCCGACGCCCTGCCCGCCGTGCCCGAGGAGGACCTCAAGCACCTCGGGGCCGGGCAGAAGATGGGCGTCGACATGGTCGCGCTCTCGTTCGTGCGCCGCGCGGAGGACGTCGAGCACGTCCGCGAGCACACGCGTGCGCCGCTGATCTCGAAGTTCGAGAAGCCGCAGGCGGTCGAGCGCGCCGAGGAGATCATCAAGGCGTCGGACTGCATCATGGTCGCCCGCGGGGACCTCGGGATCGAGCTGCCGATCGAGGAGGTCCCGATCGTGCAGAAGAAGCTGCTCGCGCTCGCCGGCCGTTCCGCGCGCCCGGCGATCACCGCGACGCAGATGCTCGACTCGATGGTCACGTCGAGCCGCCCGACCCGCGCGGAGGTCGCCGACGTCGCCAACGCGATCCTGGACGGGACCGACGCGGTCATGCTCTCGCAGGAGACCGCGATCGGCGCGCACGTCGTCGGGACGATCGAGATGATGGCCGCGATCGCGCTCCAGGCCGAGAAGATCCTGCCGTTCGACCGCTGGATCGAGGAGCGCGTCACGCGCGACGAGCGCGACCCCGCGTACACGATCGCCCACAGTGCGTGCGAGGCGGCGCGCGAGCTCAAGCTGAGCGCGCTCGTGATCCCGACGCTGTCGGGCCGCAGCGCACGGCTGATCTCCGCGCACCGCCCCGACGTCCCGATCTACGTCCTCTCCCCCGGCCGCGAGACCGTCCGCCGCTGCGGGCTGATGTGGGGCGTGACGGCGGCGTCGATGCAGCGCTTCGAGATCACCGAGGAGCTGATCGCCGAGGCCGCGCGCCGCGTCGTCGAGCTCGGCTGGTGCAAGCGCGGCGAGCGCGTCGGGATCACCGCCGGCCTGCCGAGCGGCCGGCCCGGCACGACCTCGCTCTTCCAGGTCCAGGAGCTCTAGGCCAGCGCGCCGGCGCGCGACCGGTAGAACTCGGCCTCTTGGCGGCCGAGCTCGGTCACCGGGTCGTCGCCGTAGACCCACTCGCGCGCGATCCGGTGCCAGTTGTTGCGGGCGCCGAGCTGGCTGAGCACGGCGAGCGTGAGCGTCTCGAGCCGCCGGCCGAACACGTGGTCGGCGGGCACGCTCTCGTGCCGCATCTGCCCGTACCACTGCGACCGCGGGTCGCTCATGTCGATCATCACCTGCGTCGCGACGGCGGGCGTGAGCAGGACCTCCTCGTCCTCCGTGTACCACCAGGTCAGGTCGCGGAACTGGGCGAGCAGCTTCTCGGGGTCGGCGCCGGATGCGTCGCGCAGGAAGCCGCCGTCGGAGAGCGCCGCGAGCAGCGCGCCGGCGTCGCCCTCGATCCCCGCCCGGCCGATGCGCAGCTCGCTGTCGGCCACCGACTGCGGGATCCGCTTGAACAGCCCGAAGTCGAGGAACGCCATCCGCCCGTCGTCCATCAGCATCGAGTTGCCGGGGTGCGGGTCGCCGGAGAACTGCCGGTGGCGGTACATCGAGCCGTAGTAGAAGCGGTAGATGATCTCGCCGATCCGGTTGCGCTCCTCCTGCGGCAGCTGCTTGAGCTCCTCGAACCCGCGCCCGTCGACGAACTCGGTGACGACGACCTTCTCGTGCGACAGCGACGTCACGACGTCGGGGATGTAGATGAACGGGTGGCCCTTGAAGATCCGCGCGAGCGTCTTCTGGTTGGAGGCCTCGAGCTCGTAGTCGAGCTCCTCGTGGATGCGCTCGCGGATCTCGTCGCCCATCGCCTTGACGTCGAGGCCGGGGAAGACGCTCTTCAGCAGGCGCATGATCACGCCCAGGTTCTGCATGTCGGCACGGACCGCCGCCGCGACGCCGGGGTACTGCACCTTGACCTCGACGTGCCGCCCGTCGTCGAGCGTCGCCTTGTAGACCTGCCCGATCGACGCCGCGGCGATCGGCACCGGGTCGAACGACTCGAAGACCGCGTCGAGCTTGTCGCCGTACTCGGCCTCCAAGACCTTGCGCATGTCCTTGA
>DASZDF010000015.1:0-5985 GCA_035942275.1 Solirubrobacteraceae bacterium
GGTCCTCATCCTGAACAAGAACGAACGAGGGCCTTCGGTCGTTACACGCTCCTCACAGCTCCGGCTGCGCGCATCCGTCGCGCGCCGAGGCCGCCCACGTGTTGCCGCTGGTGTTGCCGCAGGCGACCGCGGGCACCGGGAGCGACGCGATCCCCTTGATCTCGAGGCAGCCGCCCGAGTTCGATCCGGTGCCCCCTCCGGCGCACGAGCCCCTCGCGCCGGTCTCGTAGGTCGAGAGCCCCGCGTACCCGTCGGACACGCCGAGGATGTCCACGTTCGCGTTGTCGCCGTCGGCGATCGCGTATCCGCCGGGCCCACCCGCCGGCGTTCCCGCGCCGGCCTCGGCGGCGGCGCCGTCGAGGTTCGCGACGGGGGTGCGGATGGCCAGCCCGTCGGTGCAGACGCCCCCCGCGACCAGCGCGGTTCCGGTCATCCCGGCGTCGCCCGTCCCGGCGTAGACCACGACGTGCGGGACCGTCCCGACGGAGACCTCCTCCGTCTGCCCGTACGTGCAGTCGTTGCCGTTGTTGACGTCCGCGCCGGCGACGGCCGGCAGGGCGAGGGCGGCGACCACGGCCGCCGCCCCCACTCGCCGTGTCATCGGTCTACGGGAACGAGCAGCCGTCGCGGGTCGTGTTGACCCACGTGTTGCCGCTGGTGTTGCCGCACGCCACGCCGGGCACGGGCACCTGGCCCACGCCGTCGGCGCCGAGGCAGCCGCCGGAGTTGGAGCCGCCGCCGCCGCCGGAGCAGGAGCCCTTCGCGCCGGTCTCGTAGGTCGAGAGGCCGATGTAGCCGTCCGACTGGCCCTGCACGTCGGTGTTCTGGTTGTCGCCGTCGACGATGGCGTACGCGCCGGGGCCGCCGATCGGCGTACCCGCGCCGGCCTCGACGGCGCCGCCGTCGAGCGTGCCGATCGGGGTGGCGGCGTTCAGGCCGTTCGCACAGGCGCCGCCCGCGACGAGCGCGGTGCCGGTCATGCCCGCGTCACCGGTGCCGGCGTACACGACGACCGGCGCCGCGCCTCCGGTGGTGACCTCCTCGGACTGCGCGTACGTGCAGTCGCTGCCGTTGTTGACGTCGGCCCCCGCCGTCGCCGGCACTGCGAGCGCCCCGACGGCGGCCGCCACGATGAAGATGCTGCGCTTCACTTCAGTCCCCCCTGCATGGTGGTTGTTGCTGCGACCGCGCGCCGGACGGAGTCCGGGTGGCGGAAGATCTCGTCGGCCTTGCCGGAGCCCGTCCGGAAGCCGAAGCGGTAGGCCAGGTCCTCGAGCGCGCCGAGGTCGTTCGCGTGCGCGGCGTGGCTCTCCTCGACGAGGTCGCCGCCGCCGACCGTGCACGGCCGCGACAGGACGTGGTCGAAGTCGGGCAGGTCCGGCCGCTCGAGCACCGGCGCGTCCCAGTTCATGCTCAGCCCGATGTTCGACGCCTGCGCGTCGCGCGTCGTCAGCGACCCGAGCGCGAACCGGTACTGGATGAGCTTCAGGATCGACTCGAAGCCGCACTGCTGGTGGCTGACCTCGCCGCGGAACGCGTACGGCGAGACGCACATCGCCGGGATCCGGAAGCCCATCTGCCCGAAGTCGTCGTCGATGTCCGCGCTCTGCCGCGCGTCGGCCACGCTCGGCGGCCGGACGTGGTCGAAGAACCCGCCCCACTCGTCGTAGACGACGAACAGCGCGCCGCGCTCCCAGTGGGGCGACTCGACGAACGCGTTGACGACGTCCGACATGAACGCCTGCCCGAGCCGGACGTCGCCGAGCGGGTGCTCGTCGGCCGAGAGCCCGTCGCCGCCGCCGCCGTCGCGAAACGGTGGGTCGACGAACGTGATGTTCGGGAGCGTCCCCGCGGCGCAGTCGGCGTAGTACTCCGCGACCGGCCGCGTCCACGGGATCCCACGCGGGCCCCAGACGGCGCTGAACGGAAGATCGGAGTTGTAGTAGCGCGCGCTCAGCCCCGCGCGCAGCGCGAGGTCGAAGATCGTGTCCCACTGGTTGCCGAAGGTGCCGACCGGCGGCGTGTTGTCCCGCAGGCCGCCCGACTGCGCCGACCACTTGTAGTAGCGGTTCGGCCAGGTCGACGCCATGAGCGAGCAGAAGAACCGGTCGTAGACCGTGAACTGCGTGCCCGCCGCGTGGATGAACGGGACGTCGCCCTGGTCGTAGTAGCTGAGCGCGAACTCGTCGCTCGCGCCCGACAGGAAGCCGTCGGGCTCGGCCGTCGGGTCGGTCCTCGCCGTGCCGAGCTGGTCGCGTCCGCCCTCCCAGTCGTGCGGCGGGTCGGGATGGCCGCACCCCTGCCACTGCCCCGCGCCCATGAACGACGCGTGACGCGTCGGCACCGGCGCGCCGCCCGCGTCGGGGTCGGCGTACGTGCGTGACTGCACGGCGTCGGCCTTGTCGGCGTACCAGCCGAAGTAGTGGTCGAACGACCGGTTCTCCATCATCAGGACGACGAAGTGGTCGATCGGCATCGTGCTCGGGCTCGGCATCCCGGAGGCGAGCGCGCGCGTCCGGGCGGCCTGGCGGAGCAGCGTGTCGAGCGGCAGGGCCGACGACATCGCCGCCAGCCCGGCCGTGTATGCGGTGCGGCGCAGGAAGTCCCTGCGCCGCAGACCCTCGTCGGTGCTCATGCCGAGTCCGGGTCCTTCTCCAGGACCACGGCCGGCGGGTCCACCGAGCCGGCCGTGCCGACCGTGATGCGCTGCTTCGTCGTGCCGGCGGTCACGCAGATCGACGCCGGGTTCGCGCCGCGCGGCGAGCGGCTGAGGCTGACGCCGATCGGGCTGTCGACGCCGACGACCGTGACGCTGCACGGCGTCGTGTCGACCGTCGAGCCCTGCGCCACCGGCGTGATCCCCGGCGTGCCCGTCGCGTCGACGGTCAGCTTCGCGCCGATCGGCTGCTGGCCGGCTCGCTCGACCCGCAGGCAGAGGCTCTGGGTCGTCAGCTCCGGATCGTTGCCGCGGTAGGCCCAGATGTGTGCGTTGTGGATCGAGAGGTTCGCCTGCCGGCCGCCGCCGGCGACCTGGCACGAGCTCGACGGGTAGCCGAGCGGCCCGGGCGTCGCCGCCGGGAGCGGCGTCCCGGGCGCGTCCTGCGCGACGCTGACCGCGGGGGCGCTGATGCCGGAGGTGTTGACGAGGACCCGCGCGCCGATGCTGCCGGCCTGCAGGCAGCCCCAGAGCTGGAACGGAGCGAGGTACGCGTCGATCAGGACCGGCGCGTAGGGCGGCTCGTCCGGGTCGCCGACCTGGCCGCCGAAGAGCGGGCGCGGGCCCGGGAACACGTTCCCCGCCGTCGTCGTGCACGCCTGGCCGTCCGAGTCGGCGCGCGGCAGCACCGGCGACACCTGTGCGTCCGTGACGAGGATCCGCCCGCCCCGGTCGACGGCGGCGGTCCCGTCCGCGGCCCGGAAGCAGACGAAGGTCTGCCGGGAGTTGGTCGGGTTGCGCTGCGCGGTCAGGCGCAGGAAGGTCTGCCGCAGATACCCGTCGACGGCGACCGTCGACGGCGCGGTGCACGTCTCGCTCGCGGCGAGCGCCTCGCCCGGCGCGGCGGCGCCCATGCACGCACTCACAAGCGCGGCCCCGGCCAGGGCCCGCGCCCTCGTCCCCCTGCTCATCATCCGGCCCCCCAGCCAGTCGTGAACCTTCGAGCGGAACAACGCGCGAAGGACCGCTTGCGTAACGCCGAGCTGCGTGCGGCGCCCCGGCAGCGGTCAGACCGAGTCGGGGTCCTTCACCTTGTCGACGAGCGGCGGCGCGAGCGTTCCGGTCGTGCCGACCGTGATGCGCTGCTTCAGCGCGCCGACCTCGGCGCAGATCGACGCGGGGTTCGCGCCGCGCGGCGAGGTCGCGAGCCGCACCTCGACGGGGTTGTTGACCTGGGCGATCGGGAACGTGCACGGCGCCGTGTCGGTCGACGACTCGACGACCGGCGTGACGCCCGGCGCGTTGTTCGTGTCGACGTAGACGCGGTAGCCGATCGGCTGCTGCCCCTCACGCTCGACGCGCATGCAGACGGCGGTCCGCGTCGGGCTCTCCGGCCAGTGGTAGAGCCAGACGTGCGCGTTCTGGATCCGCATGTTCACGACGCGCACGTGCCAGGCGTTCTCCAGGCACTTGTTGGAGGGATAGCCGAACGGGCCCTGCTTCTGGACCGGGAGCGCCGTCCCGGGCGCGTCCGGCGTCGACGTCACGACGGGCGCCGCGATGCCGCTGGTCGCCACCTTCACGCGCGCGCTGAGCGGCCCCGCCTGGACGCAGCCCCACAGGTGGAACGGCGCGAGGTACGCGTCGATGAGGAACGGCGTGTAGGTCGGGTCGCCGGGGTTGCCGCCGACCTGGCCGTCGGCGAGCGGCCGCGGACCCGGGAAGGCGTTCGGCACGGTCGTCGTGCAGTCGGTGCCGCGGTTGTCGACGCTCGGGAGCGTCGGTGACACCGTGGCGTCGGTGACGTCGATCCGGCCACCGCGGTCGATGCCGCCCGTCTGCGCCGAACCGCGCGTGGTGCGCGCGCGGTAACAGATCCACGTGGTCTTCGGGTTCGCGGGATCCCGCTGCGCCGTCAGCTTGAAGTAGTCGTTGAACTCGTAGCCGTCGATGCCGGCGGAGTCCGGGCCACACGTCTCGCTCGCCGCCATGGCCTGCCCCGGAGCGAGCGCCGCGCACGCGGCCGCCAGAGTCGCCCCTACCAGCGCTGCCCTTCTCGTCCTCTTCATGACACAGCCCCCCTGCTGTCGTGACTCGGTCACCGGTAAAACGCACGAGAGCGCTCCGCTGTGACACGGTGGCGTCGCCCCGTCGCAATCGAACGTTCCGTACGCTTGCCGGCATGGCTGCCGCGACCGTCTCGATCCCGCCCGCGACGGCGCAGATCGACTACGACGACCTCTACGCGCGCTGGGAGAAGGGGAACTGGCGCGCCACCGAGATCGACTTCTCGCAGGACCGCATCGACTGGCACGAGCGCATGTCGCCCGAGCAGCGGCGCGGCTGCCTGTGGCTCTTCACGCTCTTCTTCCACGGCGAGGACACCGTCGCCGACACGCTGAGCCCGTACATCGACGCGGCGCCGCTCGAGGAGCAGAAGTACTTCCTCGCGACGCAGCAGGTCGACGAGGTGCGCCACAGCGTGTTCTTCAAGCGCTTCATGCACGAGGTCGTCGGGCTCGGCGACGGCAGCATCGGCGGGACGCTCCGCGCGACGCTGCCCGAGCTGACCTGGGGCCACCGGCAGACGTTCGGCTACCTCGAGGACATGGCCGGCCGGCTACGCAAGGCGCCCGAGGACCGCAACCTGCTCGCGAGCGCGATCACGCTCTACCACGTCATGATCGAGGGCGGGCTGGCCCAGTCCGGCCAGCACATGATCGAGCGGATGCTCGACGACCTCGACCTCCTCCCCGGCTTCCGCGAGGGGATGAAGCAGGTCTCCACCGACGAGCAGCGCCACATCGCGTTCGGCGTCCGCGTGCTCGCCGACCTCTACGCCGCCGACCCCGAGCCGGTGCAGGAGGCGATCATCGGCACGTTCCGCGAGGTGCTGCCGATGAGCACGTGCGTCGCGCAGATCCCGGGCTGGGACCTCTCGTACACGCGCTCGCTCGGCTACGAGCTCGAGGACCTCTACGAGGAGGGCGCGCGGATGCAGGAGGCGCGCCTGCGCGCGGTCGGCCTGCCGCTCGACGACGTCCCCAACTTCCCGCTGCCGCTCGACGTCCCGCCGCGCGAGCGCGGCGAGCGCGGCATCAAGCTCATGAAGGCCCAGTACCTCGGGCCGAAGGAGGGCGTGTTCACGCCGGACGACGAGGCGACGGAGATCCTCTTCGACCAGATGCGCCGGCAGGTCGTGCCGTCGCAGGTGCCCGCCGGCACGGTCATCCAGTGGGACTTCACCGACGCGGAGCCGTGGCACCTCGTCGTCGACGACGGGAACACGCGCGTCGCGCGCGGGAGGGCGCCGTCGCCCGACCTCGTCC
>DASZDF010000016.1:0-1556 GCA_035942275.1 Solirubrobacteraceae bacterium
ACATGAGCTGGCCGGTCTGCTGGAGGTCGAAGAACCCGAGCTCGAGGGACTGGAGGTGGGAGTACATCAGCGTCCGCAGGTCGAGCTCGACGCCGAGCGAGACGCGGCCGGAGATCAGCCGCCGCGCCACCGTCGTGCCCAGGCGCAGGAGGCCGGCGACGGCGATCCCGAGCGCGAGCATGGTCAGCGCGTCCTTGTCGCCCTCGCGGACGCGGTCGATGACCCGCCCCGTCAGCCACGGGATCGCGACGGTGAAGACCATCGCGGCGGCGCCGAAGAGCAGCGACCACCAGACGCCCGAGCGGTAGGGCCTCAGGAAGCCGAGAAGTCGTGCGAAGGTCCTCACTTCAGAAAGGATAGTGTGGGCCCATGCGGGCCGGACTGTGCGAGCGCTGCGTGCATCAGAAGGTCATCCGCAATACGCGCGGCTCGTCGTTCTCGCTCTGCGAGCGGTCGAAGACCGACCCCCGGTTCCCCAAGTACCCCCGCCTCCCGGTGACCCGATGCGACGGCTTCGAGCCGCGGCAGCAGGGCTGATCCTCGCCGCCGCGGGCGCGGTGGCGCTCGCGTCCGGGCAGGACGGCGAGCCGCGCTGGGTGCGCCTCGCCGACGCGACGCTGGAGCGAACGGAGGTCGCCGCCGCGCGGTCGGGAGGCGCCGCGTACGTCGTCGGCGGGTTCGCGGCGCCGGACGGCCGGACCACCGGCGTCGCGGAGCGCTACGACCTGCGCGCGGACCGCTGGCGGCGGGTCGCCCCGATCCCCGAGCCCGTCAACCACGCTGCCGCGGCGACGTGGCGCGGGGACGTCTACGTCGTCGGCGGGTATCGCGCGGGCCTCGGCCGGGAGACCGGCGCGCTCTGGCGCTACGACCCCGAGCGCAACCGCTGGCGGCGCCTGCCGTCGATGCCCACGCCGCGCGGCGCGCTCGCCGCCGGCGTCGTCGGCGACCGCCTGTACGCGATCGGCGGCGCCCACCGGGGCGGCGAGGCGCTGACGACGCTGGAGGTCTTCGACCTGCGCCGCCGCCGCTGGCGCCCCGGGCCGTCGATGCGCCTCGCACGCGAGCACCTCGCGGCGACCGTCGCCGGCGGCGCCCTCTACGTGCTCGCCGGACGGGCGGCGGGGCACGGCAACTTCACCGAGGCGGAGCGGTTCGTCCCGCGCCGGCGGCGCTGGGAGCGGGTGCCCGCGATGCGCAAGGCGCGCGGCGGCATCGCGGCTGCGACCGTGGAGGGCCGCGTGGTGGTCGTCGGCGGCGAGGAGGGCCAGGGGACGATCCGCGAGGTCGAGCTCTACGACCCGGCGCGCCGCCGCTGGTCGCGGCTGCCGGACCTGCCGACGCCGCGGCACGGCCTCGGCGCGGTCGCGCTCGGCGATCGGATCTTCGTCCTGTCCGGCGGCGTGCAGCCGGGGCTGACGTACTCGGCGGCCGTCGAGGCGCTGCGCGTGCGCGGCTAGGCAGCGCGCCGGCGCGCGACGAGCTCGTTCTGCGGCCGCGGCACGAGCGGCACGACGTTGCCGGCGGCGGCCTCCGGAGCGCGCGCGGTCTCGCGC
>DASZDF010000017.1:0-3125 GCA_035942275.1 Solirubrobacteraceae bacterium
GATCCCAGCCGCCGGCGCGTCCTGATCGCGGGCGCCACCCACGTCGCGGCGGTGACGATCCCGTCGCTGCGCTCCCGTTCCCATCGGATCGGCGACCGCAGCGCGGGCCGCACCGCGGAGCTCGTTGGCGGCCGCGGCCTCGCCGTTGCGGGGCGCCGCGGGCTGCGCGTCCTCGACCTGCGCACCTGGCGGACGCGCTGGCGCGACCGCGCCGCGACCGGCGTCCTCGCCTCGGGCGCGGTCGTGGTCGCGATCGGCGGAGGCGTCCGCGGCCGCGACGCCCGCGACGGGACGCTGCGCTGGCGCGCCCGGGGGAGCGGCGACGCGCGGTTCTCGGCTGTCGCCGCGGGCCGTGTCTACCTGGCGGGCCCGCGCGCCCTGCGCATCCTCGACGTCACCACCGGCCGCGACGTCGCCGCCCTGCCGCCGACGCTCACCGCGATCCGGCTGCTCGACGACGTCACGGGCGCGTGACGCGTCCGCTGAAGAGCACCGTGCCGGTCGGCCGGTCGCGGATGACGAAGAGGAACGGGCGGTCGACGACGAACGGGCCCGCCCGTGGCGGCGCCGACTGCAGTTCGCCGACCAGGCCGGTCACCGCGGCGGCCTCCGTCCCGTGCTCGTCGACGCTCACGAAGACCTTCTGCCTGGCCTTCGCGATCCACAGCTCCTCGCGCTCGGTCATGCCTGTGAAGTCCGCGGCATCGTCGTCGAAGGCGTCGGTGGCGCCCAGCTCGCGGAGCGGCGGGATCAGGTCGAGCGTCGACTCGACCCGGAAGCGCGGCAGGGCGATCTTCACCAGATGCTCCTGCAGGCCGCCGGCGATCTCGTCGAGGAGGCCGTCGCCGAGCCGGCGCTCGACCTCGCCGAGTGCGCCGCGGTCCGGCAGCACGATCAGCATGGCGAGCTTGCCGTCCCGGTAGGGCAGCTCGACGGCGCGCCACCCACCGCCTTCGGCGGTCATCGCCCTGCGATCGTCGTGCATCGTCGGCACGTCGAAGGTCTTGTCAGGGGCGTGGAACGGCCGGTCGCGCGTCGCGTCGGGCTCGAAACGGCTCATCCATTGCGCCTTCAGGTAGGCCGCGTTCGCCAGTACGAGCCGAGTGAGGTCGTTGAAGTCGTCGGCGCTGAAGAGGTCGCGGATCTTGCCGCGGGTGCCAGAGCGCACCCACTCGTCGATCGCCTTCGCGGCGCCCTCCCGGTCCCGGATGAAGTCGACCGTCCGCATGCCGGCGCCGTGGTGCCGCGCGAGGACCTCGAGGAAGTCGCCCTTCCACGGGTACGCCGGGAGGCCCCACGCGGCGTTCGCGGTGTCGATCGTCGTCTGCTTCCCGTCGCGCGACTCGATCGCCCGGTCGAGGGCGTTGAGCGCGGGGTGGAGGTCCTCGCCGTCCTCGGGGAATCGGAGCGCGCGCCCGAGTTGCTCGCGCGTCCGGCCGCGCGCGCCCGCGTACGCCAGCGCCAGCGCGTGGGTGACGCTGTACGGCGAGACCGCGAGGTTCGTCTCGGGGTCGCCGAGCTTCTGCTGGAGGGCAAACCCGAACGCGGCGTCGGCCGCGGCGCGTTGGATGAGCGCGTCCCGGTCGACGTCTGGCTTCTCGCGCTCGACGCCCGGCGCGCGGACGACGTCGGCCCCGCTCACGGCCGGCGGCTCGCTCGGCGCGCCGCCGCAGCCGGCGCAGATCAGGCACGCGAGAACGAGAGCGGACCGGAGCGCGAAGATGTTCTGCACCGTACGCGCCTCAGCGCCGCGGCAGTCCCGCTCCCTCGCGCTGGAACTCGTTGAGCAGCTCGTTCTCGTAGGCGACGCGCGCCGCCGTGTCCTCCAGATCGCGGAACATGCGCTTGAGGCGGCGCAGTCCCTCGGGCGGGTGCTGGGCGATCTCGGTCGCGAGCCGTAGCGCCGCGGCCTCGGCCTCCTCGGCGGGCGCGGTCCGGTGCAGGAGGCCGAGCGCCTCCGCCTCCTCCGTCCCGACGACGCGTCCGGTGAGGATCAGCTCCTTCGCCTTCGAGAGGCCGATCAGCGGCACGAGGCGCGCCGGCCCGACCGGGACGCCCAGCCGCGCGCCCGGCCACGCGAGCTTGAGGTTGTCGCCGCCGGCGCGCAGGTCGCAGCCCGTGGCCAGCTCCGCCCCCGCTCCTACCACGTTGCCGACGCAGACGGCGATCGTGGGCGCCGGGAACGCCTCCACGGCCGCGTACAGGCGGGTGAACGCCTCCATCCGCGCGACGCCGGCGGCGTGGTCGAGCTCCTCGGCGACGTCGGCGCCCGCGCACAGCGCGCGCTCGCTCGTCGTTGAGAACACGAGGGCGCGGAGGGCGTCGTCGGCGGCCAGCTCCTCGAGCGCGTCGAGCAGGGCCGCGAGCAGCGCGGAGTCCATCGCGTTGCGGACCTCGGGGCGGTCGAGCCGGAGGACCGCCACGCCGTCATCTTGGGTACGCTCAAGGGGTGGCACGCACGGCCATCTTGACGATCAGCATCCTGGTGATGACGGCCGCCCCCGCGCTGGCCTCGGGCTCCGGCCACGACGGCGGCGAGGGCTGGTACGGCCTGACGAACGACAAGATCGTCACGAACGCCGGGTTCATCCTCATCGGCGCCTTCCCGCTGCTGATCTTCATCCTGTCGATGCTTCAGCACACGCTCGACAAGCGGAAGGAACGCCGCAAGAAGGCAGCGAAGGCCCGCGCCGGCTCGCCGGAGTGGTCCGGCGGCTGGTAGCCGCGGCAGCAAGCGTCCTGCCTGACCGTCGGTAACCGACGGCAATCCGGGATCCTTCACGAAGTAGGGTCCCGCCGTGGTCAACTACGAGCGCACCGGCGCCGCCGCCGTCGTCACCATCGCCCGGCCCGAGCGGCGCAACGCCGTCGACGGGCCGACCGCCGAGCAGCTCGGCGACGCCTACCGGAAGTTCGTCGCCGACGACGACGCGAGGGTCCTCGTCCTCACCGGCGACGGACCTGAGGCGTTCTGCGCCGGCGCCGACCTCAAGGCGCTCGAGACCCTCGGCCCGCGGCTGAACGACCCGAACGGCCCGCTCGGCTTCACGCGGCTCACCAGCCCGAAGCCGACGATCGCGGCGATCGGCGGCTGGTGCCTCGCGGGCGGGCTCGAGCTCGCGCTG
>DASZDF010000018.1:0-2594 GCA_035942275.1 Solirubrobacteraceae bacterium
TGGACGCTGACGTGCATCAACTGGCTGCGGCAGGAGCCGTACGTCCGTGCGTGGTCGCAGGCGTACCGCGACGACGGGCTGGTCGTCATCGGCGTCCACACGCCGGAGTTCTCGATCGAGCACGACCTCGACCGCGTCCGCCGGGCGACCGAGGACTTCGCGATCGACTACCCGGTCGCCGGGGACAACGACTACGGGATCTGGAGCGCCTTCGCCAACCACTACTGGCCGGCGCTCTACTTCGTCGACGCGGAGGGCGTCATCCGCGACCACTACTTCGGCGAGGGGCGCTACGAGGAGTCCGAGCGCGTGATCCAGCGGCTGCTCGGCGTCGAGCGCGAGCCCGTGCCCGTCGAGGGGACGGGGGTGGAGGCGGAGGCCGATTGGGACAACCTGAGAACGCCCGAGACGTACCTCGGCTACGCGCGCGGCGAGCGCTTGTCGTCGCCGGGCCCCGCGGCCGTCGACGAGAGCGTCGCCTACGAGATGCCCGAGCGCCTACGGCTCAACCACTGGGGCCTCGCCGGCGCGTGGACGATCGGGAGCGAGAAGGTCGCGCTCGACGCGGCCGGCGGGAGCATCGCCTTCCGGTTCCACGCGCGCGACGCGCATCTCGTGCTGGCTCGCGGATCGGGGGAGCCGATCCCCTTCCGCGTCCTCCTCGACGGCGAGCCTCCCGGGCCGTCGCACGGCGTGGACGTCGACGAGGACGGCAACGGCGTGCTCGACCACGCCCGCCTCTACCAGCTCGTGCGCGCGCACGACACGGTGCGCGAGCGGACGGTGGAGATCGCCTTCGGCGAGCCCGGCGCCGAGGCGTACGCGTTCACGTTCGGCTAGCCGCGCGTGCGTCACACTGCGCGCAGTGACCATCGCAGAGGTGCGCGCGCGACTGGACCCCGAGCTCGTCTTCTACTTCGCCGACGAGGAGGACGCCGCCGGCGACGCCCCGGAGCTGCACCTCGACCGGCTCGGCCCCCGCGATCTCGTGCGCTGCTTCGACGCGATCGTCGAGCACGGCGCGCGGTGGAACGACCGCACGTTCTACATCGAGGACGAGGACGTCGACGTGACCGTCGCCGAGCGGCCCGAGGTCGCCGAGCTGGTCGCGGCGGGGCGCGTCCACGGGCCCTGCATCGGCGCGGAGGGCATCGCCGTCGACGGCGTCGAGCTGCCGCTCGTGGAGATGTTCCTCCACGAGGACGAGATCAACTTCTTCTGGTGGCCCGATGCGGCGTGGACCGACGAGCGCGTCGCCGCGTTCTTCGTGCTCCTCGTGCGCCTGCTCGACCTCGCGCCGGCGGCCGTGCTCCTGCCCGACCGGCGCTACTCGCCGGAGGTCCGGCGCGAGCTCGCCGCGATGTTCGCGCGCGTCATCGGCGACGCCGAGCGCGTCCATCACGGCGAGAGCTCGTGAGGCGGGTCAGGCCCTTCGCGTCACCGTGAAGCGCAGCCGGCGCGGGGCGGAGCGGTTGCCCGCCGCGTCGGTCGCGACGAGCACCGCGCGGTAGCGGCCCGGGCGCAGGCGCCTGCCGCCCAGGCGTCCGGAGAGCCGGCGCCGCGTCGGGGTGCCGTCGGACTGCTGCGCGAAGCCGCCAACGGTGACCCACCGCGTGCACTTCCTGGCGCCGCGGTTCAACCGGCTCGGCTTGCGGCACCTCCCGCCGGCCACGCGGCCGGAGAGGGCGCGCTGGATGGTGAACGCGACGCGCGCCGGCTCGGAGACCGCGTACAGGAACGTCGTGCCGTTGCGCACCGCGAACCGCCGGGGGCTCACGGAGGCCGACAGGAACGCCGGCGGCGTGACGTCGAGAGCCGGCGTCGTGGGCGGCCCCGGCCCCGCGCCGGGAGGCGTCCCCGGGAGGGGCAGCGCCGCGGTCGTGAACGTCTGGTCGGCGCCCGCCCGCGTACCGTCGGCGTTGGTCGCGACGAGGCGGTAGTGATAGGTCGTCGCCGGCGCGAGCCCGGAGAGCTCGGCGGAGACGGGGACCGCGTCGTCGCCGCGGCCGGCGGAGGCCGCCGGCGTCGACGTGCCGTAGCCGGTCCCGGTGCCGTACTCGAAGCGGTACGTCGTGGGGGAGCCGTTGGGCGTCGCCGCTCCGGCGATGCGGGCGGCGGTGTCCGTGACGCCGGTGGCCGGCCCCGTGACCGCACCCGGCGGCGCGACCTCGTGGGCGCCGATGTCGCACGCCGCGCCGGCGGGCCGCTTCACGCCGCGCTGGTCGATCGGCGCGCAGCCGGCGCCCTCCGCCGGGATCCGGTCGATCGCGGCGCTGCCCGGAGCGAGCGCGTGCGTCAGCGTCGCCGAGCCGTTGGCGCTCAGCGGCGCGAGCCGCGGGTCGGCGTTCACGCCGCCGCAGGTCGCGTCCGGGAAGCTGAGGTTGTGCCCGCCGTCGGTGACGTTCGCGCAGTTGTCCGGCGTGTTGCCGGCCGCGAGCGTCGCGGTCAGCGGCAGGTCTGTGGGAGCCGCGCGCGACGTGAGCCCGCCACCCTCGCCGGCGGGGCCGGCCACTCCGGGGTCGGTCGGACCGGCGGCCCCGGCCGGGCTGCCGGGGCCGGGAGCGCCACCCGTCGCCACTGCGGCGGTGCCGCCC
>DASZDF010000019.1:0-2265 GCA_035942275.1 Solirubrobacteraceae bacterium
CGTCCGCGTCGCGCCCGCCGTGCAGCCGGTCGTCGCCGCCTTCGCCGTTGAGCGTGTCGTTGCCGTCGAAGCCGGAGAGGTCGTTGGCGTCGCCGTCGCCGGTGAGCACGTCGTCCGAGGACGAGCCGGTGACGTGCTCGACGTCCTCGCGGACGTTGTCGGCCTGCCCGTCGAACGCGGAGCCGTCGTCCGCGGTGCCGTCGAGGGTCACCGTGACCCCGGTCTTCCCGGGCCCGCCCGTCGGCGGCCCCGGGAACGCGAACGTCTGGTTCTCGGGACGGTCGCCCTCCGAGGCGTAGTCGACGCTGTCGGCGGAGGGGCCGCCCGAGCCGAAGCCGTCGGGGCCGCCGGACAGGTCGTCGCCGCCGGCGCCGCCGGCGAGGGTGTCGTTGCCGCCTGCCGTCGGCGCCGCGCCGTCCGGCTCGCCGCGCACGATGTCGTCGCCGCCGAGGCCGCGCAGGGAGTTGTCGCCGGAGCGCACCGGCGGGACGAAGGGGGTTGCGCCGGGCACGCGCGTGGCGCCGGCGATGTCGTCGCCCTGCTCGCTGCCGATCGCGTGCTCGACGTCCTCGAAGGTGTCGCTGCCGCTGTCGGCGAGGCCGAGCGGCTCGGTGTGCTGGACGCCGGCCACCGGCTCGAGCCGGATCTGGACGCCGCCGCCCGCGACGTCGGAGTAGTCGACGGTGTCACCCGCGGCGCCGGGGCCGAACGCGTTGAACTGCGGCTGGCCGCCGCCGTTCATGTCGTCGGTGCCGGGCCCGCCGAGGAGGACGTCGCTGCCACCGGTGGCGGGAGGCGTGATCGTCGCCGGGTCGCCCTCGAGCTCGTCGACACCGCCGAGCCCCTCGAGGCGGTTCGCGCCGCCCTGCCCGAAGTCGTTCGTCGCGGTGCCGGTGATGCTGTCGTCGAACGCCGAGCCGCGGACGTTCTCGATCCCCGTCGTCGTGTCGAAGCCCTCGGTTCCGTTGTTCGCGTTGCCGCCGATGAGCGTGTCGGTCAGGAAGATCTCGATCGGCTGGCCGCTGCTCTCGTAGCTGACCGTGTCCCCGAAGACCTGGTCGGGGCCCGGCGGCGGGCCGGGCGTGCTCAGGCTGTCGGGGCCGCCCTCGATCCTGTCGTCGCCGAGGCCGCCCTCGATGACGTCGTCGCCGCCCTCGCCGTCGAGCAGGACGTCGGCGCCGCCTCCGCCCAGGATCGTCTCGCCCAGATTCGACCCCTTGACGGTGTCCGCTCCCTCCCCGGCGCGGACCGTGCTGTCGAGCGGCGGCAGCGGCCCGGCCGGCAGCGTGGCGTTGTCGAAGGTGTAGCTGTCGCTCCCGCCGCCGAGGCTGAAGTCGGTGCCCTGCGCCGTCGCGAACGGGCACCTGACCTCGTTGGCGCCGTCGTTCGTGCAGGTGCCGCCGGCGGTGAGCGTGTCGGCCGTGTCGGCGTAGACGAGCTCGAACGTGGCCTGGTCGAAGCTCACGGTCACGTTGTTGGCGGTCGTGCCCGCGGCGACGGCGACGATGAACCCCGGCGCCGCGGGGTCCGCGTTGGTCACTGTCGTCGCGGCCGCGGCCGGCGCGGCGGAGAGAGCGGTCAGGCTGAGTGCGAGCGCGACCGCTCGTGCCGTCCGTGACATGCATGCGACCCTCTCAGAGTCGGCGTGTCGAATGCAACGAATCCGGTACGACGGCCCGTGGGCCGGCGCGCGGCTACAGCCCGGCGAGCGCCAGGTGGCGGCGCAGCGTCGCGCGGGTGCGCGAGGCGGCGCGGGTGGCGACCGCGACGTAGCGGACGCGCTTCGGCCCGAGCACGTAGACGAACTTCGCCCCGCCGCCCGCGCGCCGCACGCGGACGCCCTTGCCGAACGCGCGGGTCTTGATCCGGGCGCGCGCGGCCGGCGTGCCGCGGTGCACGCCCTTGGCCTGGTGCGTCGGCGCGTTGCTGGCGACGAGCGCGACGCGGCCCTCGGGCGAGAGGACGGCGCGCGTCTTCGCGCGGTTGTTCTTGCCGCTCGCGCTGCCCTGCACGCACCACTCCCAGACGCGCGCGCCGCGCTTCTGGGGCTGGCTCGCCTTGTGCAACAGACGCTCGTGACCGGCGCCCAGGTCGATGCCGCCCAGGCCGCGTCCGGTGAAGCCCATGTGCGGGCCACGGCACGTCATGGCGGGCACGCCGACGGCGCGCTCCCACATCTGGAGGTAGGACTCCGCGCCGCGCGCCATGTCCTCGACGATCTCGTCGCCGCCGAGCTTGCGCAGGTCCTCGATCCAGTCGGGATAG
>DASZDF010000020.1:0-1572 GCA_035942275.1 Solirubrobacteraceae bacterium
ATCACGAACACCTGGAGCGCGAACACCGCGGCGAGACCCGTGGCGAGCAGCTTCGAGAACGCGTCGCCGGCGAGCATCGCCGTCTTGAACCCGCGCTCGGCGAAGAGGAGGTACACGGCGATGACGGCGGCCGCGCCGAACAGGCCGAGCTCGTTGGTGATGAGCGCGTAGATGAGGTCGGTGTCGGCGGCGGGGAGGATCGCCGGGCAGTCCTCGCGCGGGCACGGCAGGTAGAGCTGCGCCTGGCCGAAGCCCGTGCCGAACAGGCCGCCGTCGGCCTGCGCGAAGAGGCTCTGCGCGATCTGGTAGCTGCCGCTGACCTTCGCCTCGTACAGCTCGGGGTCGAACGGGTCGCGCCACGCGTCGATGCGCCCCTGCACGTGGCCGACGGTGTTCGTGAAGAACCACGCGCCGGCGAAGAACATCCCGAGGCCGAGCGTCACCCAGCGCAGCTGGTTCGTCGCCACGTAGAGCAGCGCGAGGAACGCGCCGAAGAACATCAGCGACGAGCCGAGGTCGCGGATGAAGACGAGCAGCAGCATCGCGACGCCCCAGACGACGAGGAGCGGGCCGAGGTCCTTCAGCCGCGGCAGCGGGATGCGGCCCGCCAGCTTCTTGCCGCCCTGCACGAGCACCTGGCGCGTGTCGCGCAGGTAGCTCGCGAGGAAGATGACGATCGCGATCTTCGCCAGCTCGGCGGGCTGGAAGGAGACCGGCCCGAGGTTCACGCCGAGGTACGCGCCGTTGACCTGCGCGCCGACGCCGGGGACGCGCGGCAGGATCAGCAGGCCGATCCCGGCGAGCGCGATCGTGTAGCGGTAGCGCTCGAGCACCGTGTAGTCGCGCAGCCACACGATCGTCGCGGCGAACACGACGAGGCCGACGACGAACCACTGCGCCTGCTCGCGCGCCAGCTCGTCGTCGATGCGGTAGATCATCACGAGCCCGAAGCTGGCGAGGACCGCGACGAGCGGGAACAGGTACGGGTCGGCGTGCGGCAGCGTGAAGCGCACGATCATGTGCGCGCCGAAGCACAGGGCGAGGAAGACCGCGCCGTAGACCAGCGAGACGTCGGAGAGCAGCTCGTCCTGCTGGATGAACACCGCGGCGAAGCCGGCGGTCACGAGCAGCGACGCCGGGATGAGCGCGAACAGCTCGCGGTTGCGTGCGCTCACGTCAGTCGGCCTCCAGCCGGCCGCGCTCGAGCTCGGCGACGACCTCGTACGCGTCGTCGCGCGAGCGCAGCGAGTGGTCGAGCAGCGACTCCTGCCGCCGCTCGGGGACGAGGTCGCGCGGGACGGGCGACGTGTAGTTCGTCTGGTAGAGGTCGAGGCCGAGCGGCAGCTCCCATGGGACGCCGCGGTAGATCGTCACGTAGCCCTGGTCGTCGGAGCCGATGAAGTACACGGCGCGCACCGCGGTGAGGACGCCGATCCCGACCGGCACGACGAGGAAGGCGACGATCGCGAGCGCGACCAGCGCGCGTCGGCGCCAGCGTCGCCGGCCCCCCGACCCCTCCGCGCCGCGCCCCCCCGCGCGCGTCTCCGCGCGCCCCTCCGCGCGCGGCTTCAC
>DASZDF010000021.1:0-5661 GCA_035942275.1 Solirubrobacteraceae bacterium
GTCGAGGTCGTCCCGCGGCTCTACTCGATCGCCCGGCGCGGGTCGAAGTGGCCGCGCTCGCTGCGCGTCCTCCAGAGCGCGAAGGAGATGGGCGGCGACGAGGTCGTCACGAAGTCCGGCCTGATGGTCGGGCTCGGCGAGTCGTTCGACGAGATGGTCGACGCGCTGGGTCAGCTGCGCGAGCACGACGTCCAGGTCCTCACGGTCGGCCAGTACCTGCGCCCGAGCGAGCGCCACCTCCCGATCGTCCGCTACTGGCACCCCGACGAGTTCAAGGCGCTCGAGCAGGAGGCCTACCGCCTCGGCTTCGAGCACGCCGCCTGCGGCCCGCTCGTGCGGTCGAGCTACCACGCCGACCAGCACGTCCCGCAGGAGCGCCCCGGGATCGGGCCGCTCGCCGCCGACGCCGGCTAGCCCCGGCGCGCCCGCCCGAACCGGCCCTTGCGCTTCTTCGTCGCGCACGGCCGGTACACGCGCCGGCCGCGCAGCACGCGCCCGTCGGCCAGCACGATCCGGATCGTCACGACCGCGCGTCCCCGCGGGAATCCTCGGAGGTCGACCGGCGCGGTCAGCCGCGCGCCGCGCACGACCTTCACCCGCTTGCCGTTGACGAGCACGGCCGCGCTGGCCACCGTCACCCCGGCCGGCGGCCGCCGCAGGCGGATCCGGAAGTTGCGGCGGCTGCCGCACGGGCGCCTGCTCGCGGGCGGCAGCGTCGCGAGCTGGTTCGCCCGGACCGGGATCACGGTGCCCGGCGGCTGGTTGCCCGGCGGGATCACCATCGGCGGCGCCGGGCCCGGACCGGGGCCCGGACCGGGGCCAGGGCCGGGACCCGGCGGCGTCGGAGGCGGAGGATCGTCGCCGTCGTCGGGCGGCGGATCGCCCGTGATGAGGAGGTAGGCCGCGTCGCACGTCCCGATGACGATGTCGTCGCGCGCGTCGCCGCCGAAGTCGCCCGCCGCCCCGGACAACTGGCAGGCCTCCTCCGGCATCTCGAGCGTCCCTCCGACCCCGAACGTCCTGCCGCCGAGGTTGCGCAGGACCCGCAGGTCGCCGGTGCCCGAGGCGAGGTCGCGCACCCCGTCGTCGTCGAAGTCGCCGGTCCAGAGGTCGTACGGGAAGAAGGGATCGACCTCCTGCGGCGCCAGGAACGTGCCGTCGCCGACGCCCCAGTGGACGTTGACGCTGCCGTCCTGGATCAGGTCGACCTTGTCGTCGTCGTCGAGGTCGGCGGCCTCGATCGTCCCGAGGTAGTCGACGGGGATCGCGCTGCCGACCGTGAAGTCGAAGCCGGTCGTCCCGCGGAGGATGCCGATCCTGACGGGGTCCTCGTACGGGGGCGCTTGATCTTGATCGAGATACCCGAACGCTAGGTCGCGGTCGTTGTCGGCGTCGAACTGGCCGGTGACGACGTCCGAGACGACGTCGTGCTCGGCGAACTGGCTGCCCGTGACGTGCGTGAACGTGCCCGTGGGGTGGTTGCGGACACGGCGCAGCACGCCGCCTGAGTACGCGTTCGACGAGACCTCGTGGGCGGACACGACGAGGTCGTTGTCGCTGTCCTGGTCGAAATCGCCGGCGACCATGCCGCCGGCCCGGTGGTTGTCGTCGTCGCCGACCTCGACCGGGAGCGCGGAGCCGGGGGTGAAGGTCCGGACGCCGACACCGTTGTTCTTCCTGAAGACCTGGATGTTCGATCCGGCGCCGGCGATGTCGAGGTCGAGGTCGCCGTCGAGGTCGATGACGACGATCTCCGTGGCGGCGTCGGAGGTGGGGATGACCAGCGGCGCGGCGACGAACCCGCCGCCGACCTGCCCCCAGAACACGTGGATGGAGTCGCCGAACTCGTCGCTGATCACCGCGTCGAGACGGCCGTCGCCGTCGACGTCGGCCGCGACGACGTCCTCCGGATACGCCGAGTGCGTGTACGGGCTGCCCGGGGCATGCGTCCACCCGAAGTCCGCGGCGGAGGCGGAGGCGGGGCCGAGCGCTCCGACGAACAGCGCTGCGACGACGAGAGCGATGAGGGATGACCGGGTGACCGCGCGACTGTACGCTCGTTGCGATCGTCACGTTTGCAAAAGTTCGACTGACCGTTTTTCTGCTGGCCTCGCTCGCCGCGCCCACCCCCGCCGCGGCGGCCGCTCCCGACGGCTTCGTGGGGACCATGCTGGACGGCGCGGCCGCGGAGCCGGGCTTCGGCCCGAAGCGCCTGGCCCACGAGCTCGACGTCATGCGCGCGAGCGGCGTGGAGACGGTCCGCGTCGCGTGGAACTGGTACGAGCTCCAGCCGTACGCGTCCTGGGCGGCGGTCCCGGAGGACGAGCGCGACCGGTTCCGCGACGTGCGCGGCCTACCCCTCGCCGTCGCGCCCACGGACCTGCTCGTCGGGCTCGCTGCGCGGCGCGGGCTGCGGGTCCTTCCGGTCACGCTCGGCACCCCGGTCTGGAACGTCCGGCGCCTGCTCGTCGCCGGTTCGCCGCCCCGGGACGTCGCCCCGTACGCCGCCCTCATGCGTGCCCTGGTGAGCCGCTACGGGTCACGGGGCTCGTTCTGGCGCGAGCACCCGGGCGTTCCGCGCCGGCCGGTGCGCTGGTGGCAGCTCTGGAACGAGCCGCACCTCGCCGCGTACTGGGCCGCGCCCGAGTGGGCCGCCGGCTACGCGAAGCTCGTGCGCGCCGGGGCCCGGGCGGTCCACCGCGAGGATCGGCGCGCTCGCGTCCTGCTGGCGGGCGTGACGACCGACACCCTGCCCGTGTGGGACCGCCTCGACGAGCTCCTCGCCGAGGGCGTCGGCCCGCACGTCGACATGGTGGGGGCGCACGTGTTCACGCGCCGCCCGGCGGGCGTCGTGCGCGCGCTGCGCCGCGTGCGCACGACCCTCCGCGCGTACGGGCTCGGGCGCACCCGGATCGCGCTGACGGAATGGAGCTGGCCGTCGTCGCGCGGCCGGCGAGCGCGGGCCCCATGGGCGACCACCCCGCGCGGCCAGGCGACGCGCGTGGCCCGCACGCTCCGCCTGCTCGGCCGCGAGCGGCGCAGCCTTCGCCTGCGCACCGCCGTCCACTACACGTGGGTGAGCCGCGAGGGCGGGACCGCCTGGTCGGCCTGGGCGGGTCTGCGCCGGCTCACGGCGGACGGCCGCGCCGTGGCCAAGCCCGCGCTCGCGGCGTTCCGGCGTGTGGCGCGCTCGCTGCGGCGCGGTCGCTAGCCGCGCCTGCGGCCGAAGCGGCCCTGGCGCTTCTTCGTCGCGCACGGGCGGTACACGCGGCGCCCGCGCAGGACGCGCCCGTCGCCGAGCGTGATCCGGATCGTCACGACGGCGCGGCCCCGGGGGAAGCCGCGCAGGTCCACGGGCGCGGTCAGCCGCGCCCCGCGCACGACCTTGACCCGCTTGCCGTTGACGAGCACGCGCGCCTCGCGCACCGTCACGCCCGCCGGCGGTCGGCGCAGCCGGATGCGGAAGTTGCGGCGGCTGCCGCAGGGCCGCCTGCGGGCGGAGGGCAGCGTCGCGAGCTGGCCGGCGGTCACGGGGACCACGGTGCCCGGCGGCTGGTTGCCGGGCGGGACCGTCATGGGCGGGCGCGTGCCGCCGGCGGGCGGCGTCGTGCCACCGGGCGGCGGCGTGGTCCCTCCGCCGTCGGGCGGCGGTGGCGGTGGTGGCGGCGGGTCGCCAGTGCGCAGGACGACCATCTCGAAGAAGCCGCCGAGGACGAGGTCGTCGCGCGGGTCGGCGTCGAGGTCGACCGCCGCGCCGTGGTAGCCGAACTCGCTGCTCGCGAACTCTCCGCCGAGAGCGAACGTCTTGGCGCCCTTGTTGGTCAACAGCTGGACCGGGTCGCCGTCGAGGCCGATGTCGTCCAGGCCGTCGTCGTTGAAGTCGCCGAAGAAGAACCCGATCCCGTCCTCGGGGGAGACCTCGTCGGGCGGGTCGAACGTCCCGTTGCCGTTGCCCCAGTGCACGACCGTGCTGCCGTCCGACACGAGGTCGAGCTCGTCGTCGTTGTCGAGGTCGTGCACCGCGAGGTCGCTGCCCACGTCGACGTCGATGTTGCTTCGCGCGCCGAAGGTGCGATTCGCGGCGCCGAGCTGCACGCCGATGAACGGGTCGCCGACGAACACGTTGTCGACGACATACACGTACGCGAGGTCCGGGTCATTGTCGGCGTTGAAGTTCCCGACGACGATGTCCCCGACGTAGTCCTCCTCGTCGACGATGTCGGGCTCGAAGGTGAACGTCCCGGCGGGCGGGCCGGGTGTCGTCGAGCCGTTGCGCAGGAGGCGGACCGCGCCGCCGTTCGCCCCGCCGGACGACGCGATGAAGACCGACATCGCGATGTCGTTGTCGCCGTCCTGGTCGAAGTCCGCGGCGACCATCCCAGCGGCGGGGGTGAAGTCGTCACCGGTGTCGACGGACTGCGCGGGGCCGGCGGCGAACGTCCGCGCGCCGTTGTTCTTGAAGAACGACTGGAAGCTGCCGCCCGCCCCCGCGATGTCGAGGTCGGCGTCGCCGTCGAGCTGGGTGACGACGACGTGGGTCGCCGCGCCGGACGTGCTCAGCTCGAGGGGTGTCGGGTTGAACGTGCCGCCGGCCTGACCCCAGAAGATCGAGATCAGGCTGCCGAACTGGTCGCCGAGCACGGCGTCGGGGAAGCCGTCGGCGTCGATGTCGGCGACGATGACGTCGAGCGGGTCGCTGTCGTTCGTGAACGGGCTGCCGGCCGCGTGCGTGAACCCGTAGTCGGCGGCGGGGGCCGCGGCGGGTGCGAGCAGCACGACGCAGGCGACGATCACGACCGAGGCCGTGCGGGCGATCCGTGCCACGCGCACGGTCTCACAGTACGCGCGTCCCGATCGCCGCGTCAATACGTTCGGCCGCGCCGCCCGCGCGCTCCGGCGGTGACGACCGGTACCGTGCGCGCCGCCGCGCGTGTTCCCGATCAAGGACAACATCCCGACCGACCGCTTCCCGGTCGTCACGGTCGCGCTGATCGTCGCGAACGTGATCATCTACTTCCTGCTGCAGGACGGCGGATGGGGGCTCGCGTCGAACGACTCGGGCGAGTGGTCCGTCCGCGACTACGCGCTGATCCCGTGCGACCTCGCGGACCAGTGCGGCGCCGGCGACGTGCCGGTCACGCACATCGGCGAGGTCCAGAGCGTCTTCACCTCGATGTTCATGCACGGCAGCCTGCTGCACCTCGGCGGCAACATGCTGTTCCTGTGGATCTTCGGCAACAACGTCGAGGACTCCATGGGCCCGCTGAAGTACATCCTCTTCTACCTCGCGGGCGGGATCGCGGCGGACGCGCTGCAGATCGTGTTCGACACCGACTCGGCGATCCCGACGCTCGGCGCCTCGGGGGCGGTTGCGGCGGTGCTGGGCGGCTACATCCTGCTCTACCCCCGCGCCCGCGTCATCACGGTCGTCTTCATCATCATCTTCTTCACGGTCATCGAGTTGCCCGCCCTCCTCGTGCTCGGGCTGTGGTTCGCCCAGCAGGTGCTCTTCGGCGCGCTCGACTACGGGACCGCGGGCGGGGGCGACGAGGGCGGCGTCGCCTACTTCGCCCACATCGGCGGCAACATGCTGTTCCTGTGGATCTTCGGCAACAACGTCGAGGACTCCATGGGCCCGCTGAAGTACATCCTCTTCTACCT
>DASZDF010000022.1:0-10881 GCA_035942275.1 Solirubrobacteraceae bacterium
GAGTCGCGCGGCGCGGTCGTCTCGTTCGCCCTCGACCACGCGCACCCGCACGACATCGCCGACATCGTCGGCCGCCAGGGCGTCTGCGTCCGCGCCGGCCACCACTGCGCGCAGCCGCTGATGAAGCGCCTCGGCGTCGGCGCGACCACACGCGCGTCGTTCGCCGCGCACAACACCCGCGAGGACGTCGACCGGCTCGTCGACGCCCTCGGCGAGGTCGAGAGGATCTTCCGGTAGTGGACGACCTGTACCGCGAGCAGATCCTCGATCACTACAAGCGGCCGCGGAACTGGGGCCACCTCGAGGCGCCGGACCTCGAGTTCGAGGACAACAACCCGCTGTGCGGCGACGAGCTGAAGGTCGAGCTGGCCGTCGACGACGAGCGGCGCGTCACCGACCTGCGCTTCAGCGGCCACGGGTGCGCGATCTCGCAGGCCTCGGCTTCCCTGACGTCCGAGGAGGTCAAGGGGATGAACGTCGACGAGCTCCTGAGGCTCGACCGCGACTTCGTCCTCGAGCTGCTCGGCATCGACGTCTCCGCGACGCGCATGAAGTGCGCGCTGCTCAGCCTCAAGGTGCTGAAGAGCGCGGCGCTCGGCGGCGCTGTGGACTGGGAGGCGGAGACGCCCCCGTCCGAGGCCGAGGCGCAGCGCCGCTAGGCCTCAGCCGCGCCCGCGTCCCCGCGCGACGCTCTCGAAGTACTCGTTGCCGCCGCCGATCCTCATCACCCGCTCGGCGAGCGCCGGCGCCGCCTCGCCCAGGGCGAACATCGGCCGCAGCGGGCGGCGGTGGTTGACGATGCGCTCGCCGATGTCGCGCTCGATCGCCGCGAGCACCGCGTCCACGACCTTGTCGATCGGCGACGCCGCGAGCAGCGGCGGCGCCTCGCCCGCGCCCTCGGCCACCATCTCGACGTACATGCCGTCGCCGGCGACGAAGCCCGGGCAGACGACGGAGAAGCCGACACCGCTGCGCCGGTGCTCCTGGCGCAGCGAACGCGTCAGGGCGACGAGCGCCGCCTTCGTCGCACCGTACGGGGCGGTGCAGGACGCGCCCGCCTTGCCGGCGATCGAGGACATGCTGACGACGTGGCCGCGGCCGCGCTCGAGCATCCGCGGCAGCACCGCGTGGACGAGCAGCATCGGCGCCGTGAGGTTGACGGTCACCATCCGCTCCAGCTCCTCGCGCGAGTGCGCGGCGTAGGCGCCGACCGTCTCGATGCCCGCGTTGTTGACGAGGACGTCGAGCGGGCCGACGGCCTCCTCGGCGCGGGCGACGAGCCCCGCGGCGGCATCGAGGTCGGCCAGGTCGGCGGGCACCACCTCGGCGCGCACGCCCTCGCGCCGGGCCCGGTCCGCGGCCTCCTCCATCCGCGCCTCGTCGCGTCCCG
Organism: Solirubrobacteraceae bacterium; assembly: GCA_035942275.1. Taxonomy (GTDB): domain Bacteria; phylum Actinomycetota; class Thermoleophilia; order Solirubrobacterales; family Solirubrobacteraceae; genus CADCVT01. The sequence continues at coordinate 1,391 of DASZDF010000022.1, forward strand.
AGAGCGCGAGGTTCGCGCCGCGGCCGGCCAGCGCCGCGACGAGGTGGCCGCCGATGCCGCCGGACGCGCCGGTGAGGAGAACGTTGCTGCCCGAGAGGTCCATGGCGCGAGCCTACGCGCTCGCGCGCCAGCCGCCCGAGGCGCGAGCGCCCCGGACGGCCGGCCAGGACTAGGCGGCGGCGGGCTCCGGCACCGCGGCGCCGCTCGGCTCGCCCGCGAACTGGCCGCGGATGAGGGCGACGGCCGCGGCGGCGCCGGCGACGCACAGGATCGCGCTGACGAGCAGCGCGTCCTTGAAGCCGTCGACGTACTCGGCCGGGTTGCCGCCGAACGCGTGCTCGGCCGGGACGAGCGCGCCGAGCGCGGCCACGCCGAGGGCGATGCCCGCCTGGCGGAACGTGTCGTTGGTCCCTGCGGCCAGCCCGCTCTGCTCCACCGGCACCGACCCGAGCGCGACCGCGGTCACCGCCGGGTTGAACAGGCCGGTCCCGATCATCGCGATGATCGAGCCGGGCAGCGCGGCGCTCCACGACGAGTCGACGTCGACGGTCAGCAGCATCTGGAGCATGCCGGCGCCGACCAGCGTCAGCCCGACGCCGATCATCATCCGCGGCGAGACCTTCTCGCCCAGCGCGGCCGTCGCGCCGGAGACCACGAACATGACGACCGTGCCCGGCAGGTACACGAGACCGGCCTCGATCGCCGACAGCCCCAGCACCTGCTGCAGGTACAGCGTGATGTAGAGGAAGATCGCGAAGAACGAGGCAGAGATCGCGAAGGCCGCGACCTGCGCGCCCGTGAACGCGCTGTTCTTGAACAGGCCCAGCGGCAGCATCGGCTCGCGGGTCTCGAGCTCCCAGCGCACGAAGGCGAAGAGCAGCGCGCCCGCGGCGACGAGCTCGCCGACGATCAGCGCGCTCGTCCAGCCGTCCTCGTTGCCGCGCAGCAGCGCGAGGACGAGCAGGAACAGTCCGCCGGTGAGCAGCGCCTGGCCGGTCCAGTCGATGCGGCGCGCCTGCGGGTCGGACGACTCGGCGACGTACCTGCGGGTGATCGCGATCGCCGCGATCCCGACCGGGATGTTGATGAGGAAGATCCACTGCCAGTCGAGCCCGCTCGTGAGCGCGCCGCCGACGAGCGGCCCGATCGCGAACGACCCGCCGATCGTCGCGCCGTAGGCGGCGAGCGCGCCGGCACGCTCCTTCATCTCCGGGAACGCCTGCGCGAGCAGCGCGAGCGAGACGGCGAACATCACGGCCGCGCCGATCCCCTGGATCGCGCGCATCGTGTTGAGGAAGACGATGTCCTGCGCGAGCGCGCAGCCCAGCGAGGCGACGGTGAACAGCGACAGGCCGCCGACGAACATCCGCTTGCGGCCGAGACGATCGGCCAGCGCGCCGGCGGTCAGGACGACGCTCGCGAGGGCGAGCGTGTAGGCGTCGACGACCCACTGCAGGCCGCTGAGGCCGGTGTCGAGGTCCTCGGCGATCCGCGACAGGGCGGTGTTGACCACCGCGATGTCGAGCATGAGCATCGCCGTGGCCGCGCAGACCACGACGAGCGTCCAGCGCTTCGTCACGTTCATCGTGTTGCTCCTCTGGGTCATGTGAGGAGCGCAGCATCCGCGCCCGGCACCCCTGCTCGCATCGGGGGGACCCCTGAATCTCTCCCCGCGCCTCCCCCGACTGAGCGGCAGCACATAACGAGACACTTGCGTTCCGGAATGGAACCGGTTACGGTACGCCCAAGTTTCGATACAGCAGAGTTCCGGAAAGGACGCCGCCATCATGCCAGCCCCCGCCACACCCGATCCCCGCCGCTGGTGGATCCTGGCCGCGCTCTCGCTGGCGCTGCTCGTCATCGGCGTCGACAACACGATCCTCAACGTCGCGATCCCGACGATCGAAGGCGATCTCGGCGCCACGACCGGCCAGATGCAGTGGATCGTCGACAGCTACATGCTCGTGTTCGCCGGCCTGCTGCTCACGATGGGCAGCCTCGGCGACCGCTTCGGGCGCAAGAAGGCCCTGTACACCGGCCTCGTGCTCTTCGGGGCGTCCTCGGCCCTCGCCGCCGTGGCGACGAGCTCGGAGATGCTCATCGCCGCCCGCGCCTCGATGGGCATCGGCGGCGCGCTCATCATGCCCGCGACGCTCTCGATCGTGATGAACGTCTTCCCGCGCTCGGAGCACGCGAAGGCGATCGGCATCTGGGCCGGCGTGTTCGGCCTCGGCGTCGCCATCGGGCCGACGGGCGGCGGCTTCCTGCTCGAGCACTTCGAGTGGGGCGCGGTCTTCCTCGTCAACCTGCCGATCGTCGCGGCCGCGCTGTTCGCCGGGGCAAAGCTCATCCCCGAGTCGAAGGACCCGTCGACGCCGCCGCTCGACATCCCGGGCGCCGTGCTCTCGACGGTCGGCCTCTCCGCGCTCGTCTACGGGCTCATCGAGGCGCCGGCCGCCGGTTGGTTCTCGGGCCCGACGATCGCGGCGTTCACCGTGGCGGCCGTCCTGGTCGGCGGGTTCGTCCGGCGCGAGCTGACGACCGCGCACCCGATGCTCGACGTGCGGCTGTTCCGCCTCCCGGCGTTCAGCGCGGCGAGCGGCTCGCTCGCGCTCACCTCGTTCGCCCTGTTCGGGTCGATCTTCTTCCTGACCCAGCACATGCAGGGCGTCCTCCGATACACGCCGCTCGAGGCCGGGATCCGGCTGCTGCCGGTCGCCGGCGGGATGATCGTCGCGGCTCCGCTGTCGGCCGTCGTCGCCCGGAGGTTCGGGACGCGGCTGACCGTCGCGGCGGGCATGGGGCTCGTGGCGCTCGGCCTCTCGGCGATGGCGTTCGCCGACGCCGGCAACGGCTACGGGCCGGTCGCCCTGTCGATGGTCCTGCTCTCGTCCGGGATGGGCCTCTCGATGGCGCCCGCGACGGAGTCGGTCATGAGCGTGCTGCCGCTCGCGAAGGCGGGCGTCGGGTCGGCCATGAACGACACGGTCCGGATGGTCGGCGGCGCCCTCGGCGTCGCGGTCCTCGGGTCCGTGCTCTCCACGGGCTACCGTGGCGGCATGGACGAGGCGCCGGCCCAGGCCCAGGAGTCGCTGAGCGCGGCGCTGGGCACCGGCGACCCCGTCATCGGGCAGCAGGCGATCGACGCGTTCGTCCACGGGATGCACACGACGGCGATCGTCGCCGCCGCGGTGGCCCTCGCCGGCGCGATCCTCGCCGCGGCGTTCCTGCCGCGCTCGCGGCGCAGCGCCGCAAACGTGCCGGTGCTGGAGCCGGCCGCCGCGTGAGCAGCGAGACCGCACCGCGTTCGCCCGGCCGGCCGCGGTCGGCCGAGGCGGACGCCGCGATCGTGCGCGCGACCCTGGAGCTCCTCGTCGAGGAGGGGTTCCAGGGTCTCAGCGTCGACGCGGTCCGGCAGCGGGCCGGCGTCGGCAAGGCGACGATCTATCGCCGCTTCCCCGACAAGGCCGCGCTCGTGCGCGCGGCGATGGAGCACCTGCACCGCGACCTCGGGCTGCCGGACACGGGCACGCTGCGGGAGGACCTCGCGAGCCTCTGGGACCTCGCGATGCGGCTGACGCCGACGCCGCGGGCGCGGCTGATGCTCCCCCGGCTGCTCGTCGACGCGGTGGACGATCCGGAGCTCTTCGAGGTCTTCCACGCGACGCTCGTGGAGACGCGTCGCGAGGCGATGCGGACGCTGCTGCGGCGCGGCATCGACCGCGGCGAGCTGCGCGCCGACGTCGACGTCGAGCTGCTGGTCGACATGGTCGCCGGCCCGCTGATCTACCGCTTCCTCATCGACGGTGGCGAGGTGCGCGACGCGGTCGGGTACGCGCTGCGCGTCTACGACACCCTCGTGGAGGGGATCGGCGCTACGCCTGCTCCGCCATCGCGAGAACGTCCTCGCGGCTGAGCTTCCCGACCAGCTCGGGGTGATCCTGGCGGACGTGCCCGTCGACCTTCTCGACCAGCTCGTCGTCGGTGTCGGCGCGGACCGTCTGGCCGCACTCGCAGTTGATGACCTTGGCGCTCATGCGCGAAGCATCGCCGACCCGCGTTGCAGTTAGGTTGCAGCCGTGAGCACGACGCGCGTGCAGGTCTGCGGGCGCCTGGCCGTGCTGTGGGAGGGCGCGCGCGTCGAGGACCGGCTCCCCGCCCGCCAGGGCCGGCTGCTGTTCGCGTTCCTCGTCGTCCACCGGGCGGTGCCCGTCGGGCGCGACGAGCTGGCGGAGGCGCTCGGCGCCCCGGACGCGACGCTGCGCCCGCTGCTGTCGCGCCTGCGGCGCGTGCTGGGCGCCGACGCGGTGACGAGCGGGGACCAGCCGCGGCTCGTGCTGCCGCCGGACGCGTTCGTCGACCTGGACGCGGCGCGCGACGGACTGCACCGCGCGGAGGCCGCCGTCGCGGCGCGCGACTGGGCCCGCGGGTGGGCGCCGTCGCGGATCGCGCTGCACACGGCGACGCGCGGCTTCCTCGCCGGGCACGACGCGCCGTGGATCGCCGAGATCCGCCGCGAGCTCGACGAGATGCGCCTGCGCGCGCTCGAGTGCGTGGGGGACATCGGCCTCGGGCTGGGCGGCGGCGAGCTCGACTCCGCCGAGCGCTCGGGTCGCCGGCTCGTCGAGCTGGCGCCGTTCCGCGAGTCGGGCCACCGGCTGTTGATGGAGGCGCTCGCCGCCCGCGGCAACGTCGCGGAGGCGCTCCTGGCCTACGAGCGGGTGCGGACGCTGCTGCGCGACGAGCTGGGCGTCGGCCCGGGCCGCGAGCTGCAGGCGCTGCACGCGCGCCTGCTCGCCGGCTGATCCGCCATTTTCCGGCCGGGACGTCGTTGCAGCCTGCATGCAGCGCTGCCTTCCGATCCTGATCGCGCTCCTCGCGATCCTCGCCTTCGCGGCCCCGTCCGGCGCCGCCGTCCTTCCCCAGCCCTCGACGCCGCAGCTCATCGAGCGCGCGCAGCTCGGCAAGGCGGAGACGCTCCGGATGCTGACGTACGCCATCGCGCGGCCGGACCGGCTGCCGCAGCGGTTCCGCTCCGACGCGCGGTGGGACGGCACGCTGCACCTGCACCGGCTGCGCGCCGAGGCGCCGAAGCTGCGCGACGCCGCCGCGCGCCGCGAGATCCTCGGCATCCTCGAGCCGGGCCAGCAGCGGATCAACGAGGAGCCCTCGCTCAACTGCTCGGTCCTCTCGCTCGGCCCGAACCCGCAGGCCTACGAGTCGGAGTACTTCTACATCGAGTACCCCGACAACGCGGTGTTCGCGGGCGGGCTGACGATCGAGGACTACGCCGAGTCCCTCGACGGCGCGTGGGAGAAGGAGATCAACGAGTTCGGCTACGCCGCGCCGCCGATCTTCCCCGGGACGCCGGCGGGCAAGTACAACGTCCGCGTCGGGCCGCTCGGCGCCGGCCTCTACGGCTTCGTCGACGACATGGGCACCTACGCGGGCGAGGTCGGCGACAACCCGAACACCGCGTGGACCGAGGACGACGCGGCCGCCTCGTGCATGGGGCTCAACAGCGACTACGAGAACGGGTTCGAGCAGCTCACCGTCGGCACCGCGAGGCAGCGGCTCGACGCGACGACCGCCCACGAGTTCCTGCACTCGATCCAGTACGGCTACGGCGCGCTCGACTTCGGCGACCACGAGCCCGACTCCAACTTCGTCGAGGGGATGGCGACGTGGATGGAGGACGAGGCCTACGACAGCGCCGACGACAGCCACAACTACCTGTACCCCGAGTTCCGCGACTCGATGGGCGAGCACGACCAGGGGAGCGAGTACTCGTACTTCCTGACCTGGCGCGGGCTGACGGAGCGGTTCGGCGCGAGCGCGCCCGGGGTCGGCGAGGACTTCATCCAGCGCTTCTGGGAGACGATCAGCCGCGAGGAGTTCGGCCAGATGGACGCGCTCGAGAACGCGTACTCGCAGACCGGCGTCGCCCTGGCCACGGGCTATCACGACTACGCGATCGCCGCCCGCTTTCTGAAGGCGTGCGGCGGCGGGTACGTGCTGCCGTTCTGCTTCGAGGAGGCCGACGCGTACGCCGACGTCGCCGGCGAGCGACCGGAGCCGGACGGCTCGATCGACGCGCTGGGCGGCAGCTACGGCAACGTCGGCGAGCCGGTCGAGATCGAGGACAACTACACGCTGAACTGGGTCGACCTGCCCGGCGACGCGGGGCCGATCGAGGCGGTGCTCGACCACCGCGGCAACGACGGCCGCCTGCGGCTCAGCATCATCTGCGACACGGGGAGCGGGCTCCGGATCTCGCCGCGCGTCCCGGCCCTCCCGAGCGAGGGCGGGAACGTGCGGTTCGACCCCGCGGGCTGCCAGAGCCGCCCGAGCGCGGTCATCACCAACGAGCACCGGCCGGGCGGCCACAACCCGGAGGACTCGACCTTCACGCCGTACGTACTGACCGCGCGCGCGGTGCCGCAGGATCCGCCCGCGCCCGCGCCGCCGCCGGAGCCGCCGGCGATCCAGCCTCCGCCCGTGACGCCGTTCGTCGCGCCGCCGCCCGCGCCGTGTGACGCCGGGTCACGGCTCGCGAGCGCCTCCGTACGGCCGTCGGGTCGCGGTCTGCGGATGAACTTCGTGCCGCGTGGCGGCGCGCGGGTGGACATCGACGTCTTCCAGGCGTCGATCGGGCGCCGCGTGATCGGCGGGCGGCGTGTCGCGCGGTTCCGCGGTCGCGAGCGCTCGTTCACGTGGGACGGCGTCGCCAACCAGGCGGGCCGCCGCGTGCGCAACGGCCACCTGTTCGTGCGCTTCCGCGCCCGCAACGCCACCGGCTCGGACATCCGTCGTTCGGCGATCGTGCGCTCCCGCGGGCGGTTCCTCGCCCGGCCGGGGTTCTCGCGCGCCGAGCGCTGCGCGGCGCTGGCCGCCTACAAGCTCCTGCGGCCGGTCTTCGGCGGGCGCGACGGCCGCTCCGCGTCGGTCAGCTACGTGCTCGGCAGCCCGGCGCGGGTCACGCTCGAGGTGCTCGAGGGCGGGGTCGTCGTGCGGCGCATCCGGCGCGGCCTCCAGCAGCCGGCGCGGACGTACCGCGTGATCGTCGGCGCGCGGTCGTTCATCCGCGGCGACGTGACGTTCCGCCTGCGCCTCGAGCGCGAGGGGGCGGCCCCGCTGGTCGCCCGCCTCGTCGCCCGGAGGCTCTAAGCGGCCGCCGGCAGGGCCAGCGGCTCGGTCTGCGGGCCGCAGGCCTCGACGGCGTCGAGGATGGTGTCGGAGGTCTCGGGGATCAGCCGCTCGGCGGCGACGAGGCGCTCCATCATGTCGTCGAGGCGGTTGAGGGCGGCCTTCGCGTCCTCGTCGGACGCGACGTCGGTGGTGAACAGCAGCGCGTCCGCGGCGTCGCGGATCGCCTGCTGCTCGTCGTGGTGGAGCTTGGCGGGGCCGAGCTCGTCGATGAGGGTCATGACGCGCCCATAGGCGCGGGCACGGTTCGTGGTCATGCCCTTATGAACGGCAGCTCCGCCGAAAAGTTGCACCGGCAATCACGATGGCGCCCTTCTACGCTCCTCCGGTGCCCGAGATCCTCGACGTCTGCGCCCTGTCCGAGCTGCCCGAGGGCGCCATCCGCCGGGTCGAGTGGGAGGACCTCGAGATCATGGTCGTCAACTGCGGCGGCGAGGTCCTGGCCATGGAGGACCGCTGCTCCCACGACAACGGCGACCTTGCCGACGGGGAGCTCGATCCCTCCCGCTGCGCCATCGAGTGCCCCCGCCACGGGTCGTGGTTCGACCTGCGCAGCGGCCGCCCGCTGGGCCTCCCGGCCTACGTTCCCGTCGAGACCTTCCCGGTCACGGTGGAGGACGGACGGGTCCGGGTAGCCGTCGAGTAGAATCCATACCTCCCAAGTCGGAGTTGGAGACGAACAGCACACATGGCCACCCCTGAGACCCTCGCCGAGCAGGAAGCCCTCCAGGGCATCAACAGCGACTACACGGAGCGCTACGGCTTCTCCGACGCCGAGAACTACCTGTACAAGGCGCCCAAGGGGATCAACGAGGAGATCGTCCGCAAGATCTCCGAGTTCAAGAACGAGCCGCAGTGGATGCTGGACTTCCGCCTGAAGTCCCTCGAGCACTTCCTCGCCCGCCCGATGCCCACCTGGGGCTCGCCGATGCTGGCCGAGGTCGACTTCGACGACATCCACTACTTCGTCCGGGCGTCCGAGCGCGCCGAGCGCTCGTGGGACGACGTCCCCGAGGACGTCAAGAAGACCTTCGACCGCCTCGGCATCCCGGAGGCGGAGCGGAAGTTCCTCGCCGGCGTCGGCGCGCAGTACGAGTCCGAGTCGGTCTACCACCAGGTCAACGAGCAGCTCGAGGCGCAGGGCGTCGTGTTCATGGACATGGACACCGCGCTGCGCGAGCACGAGGACCTCGTCCGCGAGTACATCGGCACGCTCATCCCGCCGAACGACAACAAGCTCGCCGCGCTGAACAGCGCCGTGTGGTCGGGCGGCTCGTTCGTCTACGTCCCGCCGGGCGTGAGCGTCGAGATGCCGCTCCAGGCCTACTTCCGCATCAACACCGAGAACATGGGCCAGTTCGAGCGGACGATCATCATCGCCGACGAGGGCTCGTACGTGCACTACGTCGAGGGCTGCACGGCGCCGACGTACTAGTCGGACTCGCTGCACTCCGCGGTGGTCGAGCTGTTCGCCAAGCCGGGCGCGCGGATCCGCTACACGACCGTGCAGAACTGGTCGGGCAACGTCTTCAACCTCGTCACCAAGCGCGCGCGGGCCGAGCGCGACGCGACGGTCGAGTGGGTCGACTGCAACCTCGGCTCGAAGCTGACGATGAAGTATCCGTCGGTCTACCTGATGGGCGAGCGCGCCCACGGCGAGATCCTGTCGATCGCGTTCGCCGGCGAGGGCCAGCACCAGGACGCCGGCGGCAAGATCATCCACGGCGCGCCGAAGACGACCTCATCGATCTTCTCCAAGTCGATCTCCAAGGACGGCGGGCGCTCGTCCTACCGCGGTCTGCTGGAGGTCGCCAAGGGCGCGCACGGTTCCAAGTCCAAGGTCGTGTGCGACGCGCTGCTGCTCGACGAGGAGTCGCGCTCGGACACCTACCCCACGCTCCGGCTCGGCGAGGACGACGTGAACGTCGGCCACGAGGCCACGGTCTCGAAGGTGGGCGAGGAGCAGATCTTCTACCTCCAGTCGCACGGGCTGACGGAGGAGGAGGCGTCGAAGCTCATCGTCAACGGCTTCATCGAGCCGATCGTCAAGGAGCTGCCGATGGAGTACGCGGTCGAGATGAACCGCCTCATCGAGCTCCAGATGGAGGGCTCGATTGGCTAGTCCCACGGGGACGCTCGAGCTCCCCAGGTTCAAGGGCCGCCCCGGCTGGGAGTTCACCGAGCTCCCGTCCGACTTCTCGCTGGAGTCGTTCCCGCACGCCCGCGGGACGCTGGACGCGTCGTTCTCCCGTCTGCTCGACGTGCCCGAGGGCGCGACCGAGCTG
>DASZDF010000023.1:0-7301 GCA_035942275.1 Solirubrobacteraceae bacterium
GGTCAGGCGGGTGGCGCCACCGCGGCGCGCGCCCCGGTCGCCTGCGCGCACAGGTGGCGCAGGCCCAGCGTCTTCGCCTCCCGTGCGACGGCGCCGAGCGCAACCCGGTCGGGCTCGGCGCCCGTCCGCGCCCGGGCGTAGCGGACCCGCAGCGCCCACCCCGGCGCGCCGGAGGCATCGATCGGCGCGAGCCACTGCGCCGCCTCCTCGTACCGCCCGAGGAGGCTCGCCAGCTCGCCGAGCCACAGCGCGACCGGGCCCCACGTCGCGGCCCAGCCGAACGCCGCCCACTCCCCCGCGTGGGGCTCGAGGACCTCGAGCAGGTGGGCGGCCGCCGCCGCGTCGCCGGACTCGACGCACGCCTGAGCGGCGACGGCCAACGACCCGAGCCACATCCCGTCGCGCGGGATCCGGTCGATCGCCGTCAGCACCATGTGCGCGTCGCCGATCCGCCCCGACCGGACGTCGCACAGCGCGAGCACGGCCTTCCACCCGCCGTTCTCCGGGAACGCCTCGACGAACTCCTTCACCCCGCCGCGGATCTCGTGCAGGCGATCCTGCTCGGAGCGGACGGCGAGCAGCTGGATGCCGAGGAACTGGAGGACATCCGGCCGCTGTCGCCCCGGAGACGCCTCCGCCGCGGCGACCGCGAGCCGCTCGGCGTCCTCGAGACGCGCGTCGACGAGCGCCCGCATCGCGCGGAACACGCCGAGGCTGTGCTCGTGCTCCGGGTCGCCGGCGCGATCCCCGCGCGCCGCGTACCGGTCGACGTCGGCGTCGATCCCGGCGAAGTCGCCCAGCTCGAGCCGGGCGCCGATCGCCCAGGCGAGGCCCTCGCCAACGCGCTCGGGCGAGCCGCAGCGCCGGCCGACGTCCTCGAGCACGCCCGCCACCGAGAGCCGCTCCGCCGCGCGTCCCGGCACCCACAGGGCCCACAGCCGCGCGCTCGCGGCGGCGGCGAGCGCCCGCGGCTCGCCGGCCTCCGAGGCGAGACGCAGCGCCTCGGCGCTCAGCTCGTCGGGTTCGGTGCCCTGGCCGTACCGTGCCTCGGCGAGCCGCGCGACGACCCGCGCCCGCAGCGCGGTCGCGCCCTCCGGCAGCGCCGCGAGCGCCGCCTCGAGCAGTGCGGGCTCCTCCTCGTCGACCTCGCCGAAGCGCGACCCACGTCGCCCCGCGAACCCGAGCGCGGCCTCGGCGCGGCGCTCGACGTCGTCGAGCTGCTCGGCCGTCTGGTAGGCGTCGGCGAACGCCCGCCGCGCGGCCGACCGGTCGCCCGCTCGGGCCCAGGCGTCGCCGAGGGCGAGCAGCAGGTCGACGCGGCGCGGCGGGTTCCACGGGCCGAGCGCCGCGAGCGCCCGCTCGTACAGCACGGCGCCGGCCTCGAACGCGAGCGCGGCGACGAGCCCGGCCGCGGCGTCGGCGGCGCGCGTCACCGCCGGCTCGCCGTCGCCCGCCCGCAGCGCGTGCCGTGCGAGCGCGACGTTCGACGCCGCTTCCCCCTCGAGCGCGTCGACCGCGTGCCGGTGGAGAACCGCCCGCCGCATCGGCGTCAGCTCCGCCTCGAGGACCTCGCGTATGACGTCGTGGTCGAACGAGAACCGGCCGGCGTCGTCCGAAACGATGACGCCGCTGCCCAGCGCCTCGTCGAGCGCCGCGGCCAGCGTCTCGTCGTCCTGCCGCGCGACGACCGCGACGAGCGCCGGGTCGAACGACCGCCCGAGCACCGCGGCGCCGGACAGGGCGATGCGGGTCTGCGGCGCGAGCCGCGCGAGACGGCGGCTCAGCAGCGTGCGGATCCCGCGTGGCACCGCCGCCTCGTTGGCGGCGGCGGCGTCGAAGCCGGGAGGGAGGTGGCGCAGCAGCTCGCGGAGGTAGAGCGGGTTGCCGCCGGTCCGCCGGTGGAGGGCGGGGATCGCGTCCGCGGCGACGTCGGGACCGACGAGCTCCGCGACGGCGTCCTCCGGCAGGCCGCCGACGAAGACGCGCTCGAGCAGCCCGTCCCGGCGCAGCTCGTCGACCTTGACCGCGAGCCGCTCGTGCAGCGCGAGCTCCGTGCGGCGGTAGGTGGCGACGACGAGCAGCGGAGCCTGCGGCGGTGCCCGCAGCACGTGGTCGAGGAGCTGGAGCGTCGACGCGTCGACGGCGTGGAGGTCCTCCAGGACGATGACCGCGCCGGGGCCGGCGGCGAGATGCTCGAGCACGGCGCTGAACGCCTCGAACCGGCGGAAGCGCGCGGCAGCGGGATCCTCGGCGGCCGGCGGAGGGTCGCCGAGCTCGCCCGCAAGGCTCGGGACGACATGCACGAGGTCCGCCGCCTCACCCGGCCACGACCGCACGACAGTCGACGCCGCGACGTCGCGGATCGCCTCGGCGAACGGCTGGAACGGCGCGCCGACGTCGTCGGGGCAGTGGCCGGACAGGACGGGAGCACCGGTTTCGTGCACGCCCACCGCGAACCGCGCCGCGAGCCGGGTCTTCCCGATCGCGGGCTCGCCGCCGACCAGCACCGCGCGCCGCTCCCCCGCCTGCGCACGCTGCCACGCGGCGTCCAGCGCAGCCAGCTCGGCGTCGCGCCCGGCGAAGGGCAGCCGGTCACGCGCGGCGAGCGCGTGCGGGAGCGGTGGAGCGTCAGTCACAGCGCCCCTACCCGATCGCCGGCCGCCAGGCGCAGCATGGCCGGAAGCCTAGATGCGCGTCTACTAGATGGCGCCGAGCTCGGAGACGATCTCCGAGACCGACGCCTTCGCGTCGCCGAAGAGCATCTGCGTCTTCGGGTTGTAGAAGAGCGGGTTGTCGATCCCGGCGAAGCCGCTCGACATCGACCGCTTCAGGACGATCACCGACTGCGACTCGTCGACGTTCAGGATCGGCATGCCGTAGATGGGCGAGTCCGTCTTGTTGCGGGCGTCCGGGTTGGTCACGTCGTTCGCGCCGATGACCAGCGACACGTCCGTCCGCCCGAACTCGCCGTTGATCTCGTCCATCTCCTTGAGCTGCTCGTACGGGACGTCGGCCTCGGCGAGCAGGACGTTCATGTGGCCCGGCATCCGTCCCGCCACCGGGTGGATGCCGAACTTCACGTCGACGCCCCGCCCCTCGAGCGCCTTGCCCAGCTCGCGCACCGCGTGCTGCGCCTGCGCGACGGCCATCCCGTAGCCCGGCACCACGACGACCTGGCGCGCGTAGGCCATCTGGATCGCCGCGTCGGCCGCGGAGGTCGACCGCACGGTGCCGCCGGTCGCGCCCTCCGGCCCCGCCGCGGCCGGCGCCTCGCCACCGAAGCCGCCGAGCAGCACGGACACGATCGTCCGGTTCATGGCCTCGGCCATCTGCTGCGTGAGGATCGTGCCGGAAGCCCCGACGATCATGCCCGCGACGATCAGCGCGATGTTGTCGAGCGCCATGCCCGCCGCGGCCGCGCTGAGCCCGGTGAACGCGTTCAGGGTCGAGATCACGACCGGCATGTCCGCGCCGCCGATCGGCAGGACGAACGTGTTGCCGAGGATCGCCGCGCTGACGAGGATCCCGATGAAGAGCAGCTCGGAGTCCTCGCCGGCGAGGATCGCGACCCCGCACCCGACGGCGATCGCGAGCAGGCCGAGGTTGAGGAAGACGCCGGCCGGGATCTTCACCGGCTTGCCGCTGATCAGCTCCTGGAGCTTGGCGAACGCGACGTTCGACCCCCAGAACGAGATCGAGCCGATGATCGCCGCGAACACGAGCGGGATGCCGAACTCCAGCTCCGTCAGGTCGCCGCCGTGGTCGCGGAACTCCGCCCACGCGATCAGCGCCACCGCCCCGCCGCCGACGCCGTTGAACAGCGCCACCATCTGCGGCATCGCGGTCATCTTCACGTTGCGCGCCGCGGGGACGCCCACGACCGTGCCGATCACGACGCCGACCACGATGAGGACCCAGTCGCCGACCTCCTCGTGCAGCAGCGTCGCCACCACCGCGATGGCCATGCCGACCGCCGCGATGCGGTTGCCCTGCACCGCCGTCCGCGGTCCGGTCAGCCCCGAGATCCCGATGACGAACAGCGAGAACGCGACGATGTACAGCGACGTGATGAAGTCGAAGTCCTGGAGGAAGGACGCGATCACGGCTGCTCGGGCTCCTTCTTGCCCTTGAACATCTCGAGCATCCGGTCGGTCACGAGGAACCCGCCGACCACGTTGATCGTGCCGAAGGCGATCGCGATCACGAGGATCAGGTCGTTGACGAACCCGTCGGCGACGCCGATGACGAGCAGGCCGCCGAGGACGACGATGCCGTGGATCGCGTTCGTCCCGCTCATGAGCGGCGTGTGCAGCGTGTTCGGGACCTTCGAGATGAGCTGGAACCCGAGGAACCCGGAGAGCACGACGATCGCGAGCTCGATGATCAGCGGCGTCTGCTCCGCGCTCGCGGCAAGGACGAAGTTCATGCGGCCTCCACCGTCCTCTTCGCGCCCTCGTGCACGATCTCGCCGCCCCTCGTGACGCAGGCGCCGGCGATGATCTCGTCCTCGAAGTCGAGCGACACGCTGCCGTCCTCGCCGAGGAAGAGCTCGAGCAGGGCCATGACGTTGCGGGCGTAGAGCTGCGAGGCGTGCTCGGCCATCGTCGAGGCGAGGTTCAGCGGCGCGTAGACGGTCACGTTCTCGTGGATCACGCGCTCGCCCGCCTGCGAGACCTCGCAGTTGCCTCCGGACTCTCCGGCCAGGTCGATGACGACGCTGCCCGGCTTCATCGCGTCGACCGCCTCGCGCGTGACGAGGATCGGCGCCCGCCGGCCGGGGACGAGCGCGGTCGTGATGACCGCGTCGAAGGTCGCGATCGCCTCCTGGAGCGCCTGCTGCTGCTGGGCGCGCTCCTCCTCGGTCAGCTCGCGCGCGTATCCGCCCTCGCCTGCCGCGTCGACGCCGACGTCGAGGAACTTCGCGCCCAGCGACTGGACCTGCTCGGCGACCTCGGGGCGGACGTCGTAGCCCGTGACCTGCGCGCCGAGCCTGCGCGCGGTCGCGATGGCCTGGAGGCCCGCGACGCCGGCCCCGAGCACGAGGACGTTCGCGGGGCGGATCGTGCCGGCGGCGGTCATGAGCATCGGGAAGAAGCGCTGGAGCTCGGTGCAGGCGAGGAGCGCCGCTTTGTAGCCCGCGACGTTGGACTGCGAGCTGAGCGCGTCCATCGACTGGGCGCGGGTGATGCGCGGGATGGCCTCCATCGCGAAGGCTGTGGTGCCGGCCTGGGCGAGCGCTCGCGTGGACTCCGGGCTGGTGAGCGGCGCGAGGAACCCGACGAGGATGGTGTCGGACCCGATCTTGATGATCTCGTCGGCCCTCGGCGGGGCGACCTTGGCGACGACGTCCGCGCTCCACGGGTCGCCGAGGGTCGCGCCGGCCTCGGCGAAGGCGTCGTCGGGCAGCAGGGCGCCTTCGCCGGCGCCCGGCTCCACGACGACCTGCACGTCCTTGGACGCGAGTCGCTTGACGACCTCGGGGACGAGCGCAACACGACGTTCGCCCGCGGCGGTCTCCTTCGGCACTCCAACCTGCATGAGGGGCGCGAACCGTATAGGAGCTACGCGAACAGCGCCCTTGCGGCGAGGGCGAGGAGCGCGAGGGGCGGCTCCGCCCGCTGGCGGGCCGCGTTGCGGGCGGCGGGCGGCGGCTGGACGGGCAGCGGCCTGCGCGCCAGCGCGGCCAGCGCCTGGCCCGTGACCCACGTCGGCGTCTGGCGGCTCGTGCGGTTGAAGCGGATCTCGCCAGCCGGTCCCTGGAGGGACTTCAGGTAGGCGATCGGCGAGCGGCTGCCGTCGGTGCGGACCTTCCGCGGGTCCCGCCCGGCGGCGACGAGGGCCTGGACGGCCCACGCGGTCGACTGGGCGTTGGACGGCGCCCTGGGGCTGAGGGGGAAGCCGCCGTCGCGGCGCTGGCTGCGCGCGAGCCACGCCGCGGCGCGCCTGACCGGGCGGCTCGTGCGCCTGCGGCCTCCCGCGACGAGGCCCTGGATGGCGGCGGCGGTGTCGTCGATGCTCGGCGGCGAGCCCTTGCCGCCGGTCCCGAAGCCGCCGTCGCGGCTCTGGTTCTGCACGACCCAGGTCGTCGCCGCCCTGATCGCGGGGTCCGTCGTCGGGCGGCCGGCGGCTCTCAGGGCGAGGACGAGGAACGCCGTCCTGTTCGTCAGGCCCTCGATCGAGCCGTCCGGGTCGCGCTGCTCGAGCAGGCGCTCGACGAGCGCGTCCGCGTTCTCGCCGGCGGCGCGCAGGGCGAGGATCGTGCGCTCGATGTCGCCGGCGTCGCGGACCTTCTCGGCCTCGCGGTTGAGGTATGCGGCTGCCTCGTCCCCCGGGTCCTGCCCCGCCGCCGCGAGGCCGATGACGACCCAGCCGGAGTAGATCGCGTTCGAGCCGCCGAGGCCGGGCGCGCCCGAGAACCCGCCGTCGTCGTTCTGGGCAGAGCGGAGGTAGTCGACGGCGCGCTCGATCGACCGGTCCGCCGCGCTCGCGGGAGCGGCGGCGAAGGCGAGCAGCGTTGTTGCAGCCCCGGCGGCGGCGAGCGGGCGCCAGACGACGTCGAACCGCGCGCGGAAGCGGAGCAGCGCCCTGACGAGCGCGGGGCCGAAGACGAGGCAGAACACGACGTTCCCGATGACGTGCGCGAGGTTGAAGGGCAGGCTGCGGGCCGAGATCGCCGCGTACTCGGCGGCCTGGTGGTCGGTGAAGACGACCCAGAGATGGAGGTCCATCCACGCGCCGAAGGCCGCGCCGGCGAGGCCGCACGCCGCGGCGAGCGGGACGCGCCTGAGCTCGTGGCCGAACGCGTGGGCGAGCCCCGCGCCGAGCAGCCCCGCCCCGCCCCAGCCGGCCATCTGCCACGGCGTATGCGGGCCGTGGCCGAAGAAGAGGTTGCTCGCGAGCGCGCCGACCGCGCCGACCACGAACCCCGGACCGGCGCCGAGCGCGTACCCGGCGAGGAGCGCGATGTCGGTCGTCGGCTTGACGTTGGGCAGCGGCGCGAACGCCGCACGGCCGAGAGCGGCCAACGCCGCGAGCGTGGCCACGAGGGCGATCACCTTCGCCGTCGGCCGCGCCCGTTCGTACCAGGCGAACCCGATCGCGAGCGCGAGGATCAGCAGCGAGAACGACGCGACCTGCCAGATCATGGCTGAGGCACCTCCATCGTGAGCCTGCGGCGCAGCAGCGCGGCGCCCTCCTCGGGCAGCAGCGCGCCGCCGGCGCCGCCGAGGACGCGCGCGGTCTCCGTCGCGAAGTACCAGCCGCCGGCGAGGACCTCCGCCGCCGGGCCGTCGGCGATCGTG
>DASZDF010000024.1:0-1624 GCA_035942275.1 Solirubrobacteraceae bacterium
GTCCCGATGCTCGCGTTGTAGATCCGCGCGCCGTCCGGCGACAGGTGGTTGTCGTGCGGCCACTGCCCGCCGCCGAAGCGCCCGGTGATCGCGTGCGTGGCGGTGTCGATGCGCACGACGACGTTCTCGGTCAGCGCCGAGACCCACAGCGTCGACCCGTCGTCGCTGAGCGTCATGTGGTCGGAGCGGAAGCCGGGGATCGCGAGCTTCCAGAGGAGCGCGCCGCTCGCAAGCGAGAACGCCGCGACGTCGCCGCGATGCCCGCGCGACACGTACAGCGTCCGCCCGTCCGGCGAGAGGTCGAGGTCCTGCGCGTAGTTCTTCCCGCCCGCCGCCTCGATGACCGGCTGACGGACCGCCGCCTGCTCGGGATCGTCGGCGGTGGGCCCGTCGGGCAGCACGTCGATCTCGCGCAGCACCGCGAACGACGACGCGTCGACGACGCTGACCGTCCCGCCCTCGGCGTTCGCGACCAGCACGACCGGCCGACCCGACGCAGGTCCCTGCACGCCGCTCGCCGAAGCCGCCTCGGCCACTCCGAGGAGCGCGAGCAGCGCCGCGAGGACGAGCCGCACGCTAGGGCTGCTCGACCGCGGCGCTGCCGCCGCCGCGGCGCACCGGCTCGGCCGCCGCCAGCACGCGCCCGTCACCGAGGAACTCGAGCCCCGTCACCGCGCCGATCTCCGGGCTCGGCCCGAGCGTGTGGCCGTACTGCGAGGCGAGCGCCTGCCCCTCGGGCGACGCCGCGAAGGCGGCCTCGGCGAGCGTCGACGGCGTGTTGCGCTGCGTCGCCCGCGGCGCCGCGATCGCGTCGGGGAGCGGGCGACCGAGGTCGATGCGCTCCATCAGCACTTGGAGCACGGTCGTGATGATGGTCGACCCGCCCGGCGACCCCACGGCGAGGAACGGGCGCCCGTCGTCGGTGACGATCGTCGGCGCCATCGAGCTGCGCGGCCGCTTCCCGGTATCCGCGCGGTTCGGGTGCGTCGTCGAGTCGAAGTTGAAGTCGGTCAGCTCGTTGTTGAGCAGGAAGCCGTAGCCGGGGACGACGATGCCGTTGCCGCCCGTCGACTCGATCGTGAACGTGTACGAGACGACGTTGCCCTGGCGGTCGGAGACCACGAGGTGCGTCGTCGAGCGGCCGCGGTCGCCCTTGCTCTTCTTCGGCGGCTTCGCCCCGCGCTCGTACGGATACGGGTCGCCGGGCGCGACCGGGCTCGTCGCCGCGCGCTCCTCGTCGATCAGCGCCCGCCGCTCGGCGGCGTACTCGTCGGAGAGCAGCCCGCGCAGCGGGACCCGGAAGAACGCGGGATCGGCCAGGTACGCGTTGCGGTCGGCGAACGAGAACCGTGACGCCTCGAGGAAGAGGTGCAGCGCCCGCGTCCGGTCCGCGCCGAGGTCCCCGTAGCTCTCGAGGATGTTGAGCGCCTCGCCGACGGTCGAGCCGCCGCTCGAGGGCGGCCCCATCCCCCACACGTCCAGGCCGCGGTAGCCGACGCGCGTCGGCGCTCGCTCGGGCGCCTTGTACTTCTTCAGGTCGTGCGTGGTCATCAGGCCGGGCCGCCAGGCGTGGTCGGCGTCCGCGGCGACCGGCGGCTGCCGGACCGCCGCCGCCATCGCCTCG
>DASZDF010000025.1:0-8875 GCA_035942275.1 Solirubrobacteraceae bacterium
CCCTCCGGCAGCGGGGCGCGGACGAGCGCGCGGACGCGCTGCTCGGCGAGGCCCTGGCCGCGTACCGCCGGCTCGAGATGACCCGGCGCGCCGCGGACCTCGCCGCGCGCATCTAGGCCCGCGGCGCCCGGGTAGCCCCGCGGGATGCGGCAGACCCGCCTGCTCGACGGCGACGCGCTCGTCCTCACGAGCGCGCTGTGGCAGACGAACGCGATCGCGGTCCGGGCCGGGGACGCGCTCGTCCTCGTCGACTCGGTGGTGCTGCCCGACGAGGTCCGCGCCCTGCCGCGCCCGGACGCGCTGCTCGCGACCCACGCGCACTTCGACCACCTCCTCGGGACCGCGGCCTTCCCCGAGCTGCCGCTGCACGCGGGGCCGGACACGGTCGCGCTGCTGCGCGAGGACCCGGACGCGCCCGCCCGCGAGCTCGCCGAGCGCGACGCCGAGCTCTACCTCGAGCGCGCCGCGCCGCTGCGCCTCGATCGCCTCGCCGACGCCGGCGACCTCGCCTTCGAGCGCGTCGACGCGCCAGGTCACGCCGCCGACGGCAGCGCCTTCCTCGAGCCGGAGCGCGGCCTCCTGCTGCCCGGCGACTACCTGATCGAGGTCGAGATCCCGCTGATCTCCCAGGCCGGCTCGCGCGAGGCCTACCTCGCGACGCTCGACCGCCTGGCGCCGCTCGTCGAGCGGGCGCACGTCGTCGTTCCCGGCCACGGCCCGACGCTCGGACGGGCCCGCGCCCGGGAGCTGCTCGACCTCGACCGCCGCTACGTGGAGCGCCTGGAGGACGGCGCGCTGCGCGGCGGCGGCGACCACCGCCAGCGGAGGATCCACGTCGACAACCTGCGAAAGCACGGCCACGCCCGGACCTGACTCGGGTTCAAATTCCGCGTTTGCGCCTCTCGCGGGTCGGGGAACGCCATCAACACAAGCGAGAGGGTCCGGATTCGGCGCACACATATCCCCCCAGCCCCGGCCCTTTCATCGAGCTCTCAGGGCGGAATCCGAAAGTGCTCGCAGACGCGCCCGGCCGCGTGCCGGGCGCGTCGCGTTTAACGGGTCGTCCGGGCACCGGTTCGCAACGCGGCGCGGCTCGCCGGGAGGAACGCCGACGCGGGGCGTCGAAGACACCCCACGCCGATGAAGCGATCCGCGACGACGACCGCACCCCCGCCCGCCGACACGGGCCCACAGAGCCTCTCGACCTACATCCAGGCTCGGTTCGACGAGTTCTCGCGCTCCCAGAAGGACGTGGCGCAGTACATCGTCGACCATCTCGACGAGGTCGCCTTCCAGACGGCCGAGGAGCTGGCCCGGCGGGCGAGCACCTCGAGCTCGACGGTCGTGCGCTTCTCGCAGGCGCTCGGGTTCGAGGGCTATCCGGCGCTCCAGGCGTCCGCGCGCGAGGAGTACCGCCGCCGCCACGCGCAGCCGGCGCCGACCGGCGGCGAGTCGACGCCGCTGTTCTCGCTCGACCAGAGCCCGTTCGAGACCGCCCTCGCGGCGGACCACATCAACGTCGAGGAGACCGCGCGCAAGGCGTCGCGCTCCGACGTCGACGCCGCGATCAAGATGGTCGTCGGCTCCGAGAAGATCCTCATCGTCGGCACCGACCAGATGGCGTTCTTCGCCTCGTACCTGCGGCACCTGCTGATGCTGCTCGACCTGCGCGCCGAGGTGGCGGCCAGCCCGTCGCAGGAGGCGCTCGGGCGCCTCGGGCGCATCGACGACTCCACGCTCGTGATCGGGCTCTCCGCGGGCCGGCCGCACCCGCTCGTCACGCGGGCCATGAAGCTCGCCCGCCACCGCCGGGCGGCGACGATCGCGGTCACCGACGCGACGCTGTCCGAGGTCGCGAAGCTTGCGCAGATCCGGCTCTACTACTCGTCGAACAGCCCCGCGTACGTGCGCTCGCACTCCGCGCTGCTGTCGCTCATCCAGGCGATCGCCTACGGCGTCTACGCCCGCGACGAGACGCAGTACGAAGAGCGGATCAAGGCCTTCCGGCTGAAGTAGGCGCGCAACCTCCATCGCTGTGGCGCGTCATAGTGGTCGTGCGCCGGCTCCTCCTCGTCGCGTTCCTCCTCGTCGCGGCGCCCGCCGACGCGGCGACGGTGGCGGTCGAGCGCAGCCCGCCGCCGTGCGACCGCGGCTGCTCCGAGGAGCTCACCGTGCGATTCGTGGCCGCGCCTGGGGAGCTGAACGACCTCGCCGTGCGGGTCGACGACAGCCGAGTGTGGCTGCGCGACGACGGCGCGACGATCGTCGTGGGCACCGGCTGCTCGGCCACGACTCGGCACGAGGCTCTCTGCGTCGCCGGGCCGCTTGCGCGGATCCACGTCGAGACCGGCGACGGCGCCGACCGGGTGTCCGGCCCTGATGGTGCGCCGGGCGCGGATCGGACCTCGTTCTCGCTCGGCCCCGGCGACGACCTCGGGTCGTGGACCGGCGTCGTCACGGTCGGGGCGAGCGTCGTGCCGACCGGCCGCCTGTACGGAGGTCCGGGCGACGACGTCCTGACGCTCCACGGCCGCGCGTACGCCGACGGAGGGCCGGGCGGCGACCGCGTCGCCGGCTCCGCCGACGACGACGTCGTCAAGGGCGGGGGTGGCCGCGACGAGCTCTCCGGCAGCGGCGGCCACGACGTGTTGAGCGACGACGACGGCGCGGCGGCCGACGCGGACGTCCTCGACGGCGGCGAGGGCGTCGACACGGTCGTCTACTCCGACCGCTCGCAGTCGGTCACCGTCGATCTCGGCGCGCAGGAGGTCGCAGGACAGGCCGGAGAGGGCGATCGGCTCGCCGGCTTCGAGCGCGTCGCCGGCGGCCGGGCCGACGATGTCCTGTCCGGCACCGGCGGGCCCGAGCTGCTGCACGGAGGCCCCGGCGCGGACGCCCTCGACGGCCGAGGCGGCGACGACCGCCTGGAGGGCGGCGACGGGCCCGACGCGATCGCCGGAGGGGATGGCGCGGACCACATCGAGGGCGGGTCCGCATCCGACGCGATCGACGGCGGGCCGGGGTCCGACCCGGTGCTCGTCGGCGGGGGCGGGGCGGACCGGGTCGCCGGTGGCGACGGCGACGACGTGCTGAACGGAGGCGAGGGGCTGGACGTCCTCGACGCCGGCGCGGGCGACGACGCCCTCGACGGCATCGACTACATCGCCGACTCGCTGCTCTGCGGCGAGGGCGCCGACCGCGCGTCCTTCACCCGCGGTGACGCCCTCGAGTCCTGCGAGACGCTCGACGAGCGGCGCCTGGCTCCGCTCCTGGAGGTGTTCGCGCGACGGTGGGGGCGGCCGGCGCTCGAGCTGCGGCGCCGGCGGGTGCCGATCCGGGCGGACTGCTTCGCCCGGCAGATCTTCGAGTGCAGCGGCACGTTCTCCCTCCGCGTCGGGCGCCGCCGCGTCGCCGCGTTCGCGTTCCGCTGCGACGTCTGCACCGGCCCGATGCGTGGCAGGGAGGTCCGGCTGCCGCGGTGGCTCGTGCGGCGCGTCGAGCGCCGTGGGCGCGTCGCCGCGCAGTCGGTGATCGCGCTCGGGTCGGGAATCGGCCGCGCGGGCATCCCTGTCGTCGAGGACGTATGGATCGTGAAGTGATGCGCCGCGTCCTCGTCGTCGCGGCGCTCGCCGTGCTGGTGCCCGCGGCGCCCGCGTCCGCGGGCACGCTCGCGTTCCAGATCGAGACGTTCGTCTACAGCGGCGACGGCGACGAGCGCAACGACGTCACCATCTCCTACGGCCCGGATCGCACGGTGGTGCGCGACGAAGGGGCGACGGTCCGGCTCGCCGACGGCGTCTTCCACTGCCGGGTCGTCGACGAGCACCAGATCGAGTGCGCGCCGAGCACGCTCGGGCTCGGCGTCGCGACCGGCGACGGCGACGACCGGGTCCACGTGAGCGGCCGCGGGGTCGCGGTGAGGCTCGGCTCGGGCGACGACACCGCGGTCGCGGAGCACGACACGTTCCTCGTCGGGGACGACGGCGACGACGAGCTGACCGGCCAGCTTCTCGTCGGCGGCGCCGGGAACGACCGGCTCGTCCTCACCCCCGCGGCGAGGACGATGGCGCTCGGCGACGAGGGAGACGACGTCCTCCTCGGCTCGCCGGGCCGCGACGAGATCCACCCCGGTAACGGGACCGACAGGGTCGACGCCGGCGCGGGCGACGACTGGCTCGCCGACGGCGAGACGGGGCAGTCCGACACCTACGAGGGCGGCGCCGGCAGCGACCACATCTCCTACGCGGCAGGCTCCGCCGGCGTGACGATCGACCTCGCCGCCGGCACCGCGGGGGCCCAGGGAGAGGGCGACCGCCTCTCCTCGTTCGAGGGCGCCACCGGCACGCACCTGGCCGACGTCCTGATCGGTGGCCCAGGCCCGGACGTGCTGGACCCCGGCGACGGCGACGACGTCGCGCTCGGCCACGGCGGCGACGACACGATCGTCGAGACGAACCACTTCGGCGACGACCGGATCGAGGGCGGCGACGGGGCGGACACGATCCGGTCCGAGCACGGGAACGACCGCGTGGACGGCGGGGCGGGCGACGACGTGCTCGACGGAGGCGACGGCGAGGACGTCCTGCTCGGCGGCGACGGCGCGGACCGGATCCAGGGCGGGTTCGCGTTCGACTCGCTCGACGGCGGCGCCGGCGACGACCTGCTCGAGTCGGCCGGCGACTTCGTGGACGACGCCGGGACGTGCGGCGCGGGCGGCGGCACGGCGTACGCCGACTGGGGCGAGCGTCACGACGGCTCGTGCGACACCGTCATCCCCGTCCCGGTGCAGTCGCTGCTCCCCCGCAACCGGACGTTGTCGGTACGCGGGCGTACCGTCAGCTTCACCGGGCGGTGCTTCGGGCCGGTCCTCGCCGGCACGGTGTCGCTGCGCGTCGGCGAGCGCGAGATCGCGCGCGGGCGCTGGACGTGCACCGACGTCGCCCACGCCGGCGTCTGGGAGACGACGACGCTCCGGCTCCCGCTCGGGCGCCGGACCGCGCGCCGCATCGCGCGCCGCGGATCGCTGCGGGCGACGGCCGTCTTCGAGCTCGGCTTCCGCGCGCAGCTCCCCCTGCACGAGCCGGTGGTGGTGCGGGCGCGCCGGCGCGGCTGAGTCAGGCATTCCGCGATTGGCCCATCTTCCGGTCGGGCCGTGCCGCTCTACACTCGGCCGATGCGCGACGAAGCCACGTTCCGGGTCAAGGCCGGCCTCGCCGAGATGCTCAAGGGCGGCGTCATCATGGACGTCGTCACGCCCGACCAGGCGGAGGTCGCGGAGAAGGCCGGGGCGGCCGCGGTCATGGCGCTCGAGCGCGTGCCCGCCGACATCCGGCGCGACGGCGGCGTCGCGCGCATGTCCGACCCGTCGATGATCAAGGGCATCCAGGCCGCGGTCACGATCCCGGTCATGGCGAAGGCCCGCATCGGCCACTTCGTCGAGGCGCAGGTGCTCGAGGCGCTCGAGGTCGACTACATCGACGAATCGGAGGTCCTCACGCCGGCCGACGAGGCGCACCACATCGACAAGTGGGCGTTCAAGGTCCCGTTCGTGTGCGGCGCGACGAACCTCGGCGAGGCGCTGCGGCGCATCGGCGAGGGCGCGGCGATGATCCGCTCGAAGGGCGAGGCCGGGACCGGCGACATCGTGGAGGCCGTCCGGCACATGCGCTCGATCACCGGCGCGATCCGCCGCCTGACGACGCTCGACGACGCGGAGCTGGCGACCGCGGCCAAGGAGCACCAGGCGCCGCTCGACGTCGTGCGCGAGGTGGCGCGGGCCGGGAAGCTCCCGGTGCCGCTGTTCAGCGCCGGCGGCATCGCGACGCCGGCGGACGCCGCCCTGATGATGCAGCTGGGCGCGGAGTCGGTCTTCGTCGGCTCCGGGATCTTCAAGTCCGAGGACCCCGAGCGCCGCGCGCGGGCGATCGTCGAGGCGACCACGCACTTCCGCGACGCCGAGCGCGTCGCCGCGGCCTCCGAGGGGCTCGGCACGGCGATGACGTCGCTCGAGGCGCGCAAGCTCGACGACGAGCAGCTCCTCGCCACCCGCGGGTGGTAGTCGGCGTCCTAGCCCTGCAGGGCGGCTTCGACGCCCACGCGAAGATCCTCCGGAGCCTGGGCGCCGAGGTGCGCGAGGTGCGGGTCCCCGCGGACCTGGAAGGCCTGGACGGGCTGGTCATGCCGGGCGGCGAATCGACGACGATGACGCTGGGGATCGAGCGCGAAGGCCTGGCCGAGCCACTGCGGTCCTTCGACCGTCCGATCTTCGGGACGTGCGCGGGAATGATCATGCTCGACCGCGATCACCTGGGGATCCTCGACGTGCGCACCGAGCGCAACGCGTTCGGCCGCCAGGTCCACTCCTTCGAGTCCGACCTCGAGGTGCTCGGCGAGTCGCTGCACGCGGTCTTCATCCGCGCGCCGTGGGTGACCGAGGCGGGCGAGGACGTCGAGGTGCTGGCGTCGATCGACGGCCACCCCGTCGCGGTGCGGCAGGGGAGGATCCTGGCGGTCGCGTTCCATCCGGAGCTGACCGGGGACCCGCGCCTGCACGCGCGGTTCCTCGCGCTACTCGACGACGAGGCCGTGGCGGACGGTGTTCTCCGTGACGACCCGCGGCTCGACGAACTGGAGTAGGTAGTCCGGCCCGCCCGCCTTCGTGCCGGTGCCGCTCAGCCGGTTGCCGCCGAAGGGCTGGCGCCCGACCATCGCGCCGGTGATGCGGCGGTTGACGTAGAGGTTGCCGACCGGGTTGCGCCGGGACACCTCCTCCACCGTGCGCGGGTTGCGGCAGAAGAGGCCGCTCGTGAGCGCGTAGGGGAGGCGGTCGATCCGCTCGAGCCCGTCCTCGACGTCCTTGACGGCCTCGATGGTGAGCAGCGGGCCGAAGACCTCCTCGCGGAGCACCGGCGCGTCCGGGTCGAGGTGCGCCGCGGCGGTGGGCGCGACGAACCACCCCGCGTCCGGGACGTCGTTCGTCTGGCGCGCCACGACGCGGTCGCCGCACTGCTCGACGTAGCGGTTGACGCGCTCCTGCGCCTCCTGCTCGATGACGGGCGGGACGTCGGTGCCGAAGGTGTCCGCCTGGCCGACCTGCAGCGTCCCGACCGCCCCCGCGACCCGCTCGACGAGCTGGTCGGCGATCGCCTCGTGGACGAGCACGCGATCGGCCGCGGAGCACTTCTGGCCGGCGTAGATGAAGGCGGAGTCGACGAGGGCGGGGACGGCGTCGTCGAGGTCGGCGTCGGCGTCGACGATGACGCAGTTCTTGCCGCCCATCTCCGCGACGACGCGCTTGAGCTGCTTCTGACGGGGCTGCATCCTCGCGGCGGTCTCGATGATGTGCAGGCCGACGGCGCCGCTGCCCGTGAAGGCGACCGTGGCGACGCGCGGGTCCTCCACGAGCGCCGCGCCGACGTCGCCCTCGCCGGGGAGGAGGTGCAGCGCGTCCGGCGGGAGCCCCGCCTCCTTGAGGCACCGCGTCAGCTCGTAGCCGCAGCCGGGCGCCTGCTCGGCGGGCTTGAGGACGACGGTGTTGCCGGTCGCCAGCGCGGCCACCGTCATGCCCAGGGGGATCGCGATCGGGAAGTTCCACGGCGCGACGACGGCGCAGACGCCGCGGGCGTAGTAGTGCAGCTCGTTGCGCTCGCCCGGGAGCTGGAGGAGCGGCGGGCCGGTGTCCTGCAGCTCGATCGCGCCGCGGGCGTAGTACTCGAGGAAGTCGATGGCCTCGCAGACGTCGGCGTCGGCCTCGCCCCAGGGCTTCGCGGTCTCCCGGACGGCGAGGGCCGCGAGCTCGGTGCGCCGCTCGCGCATCCTCGCCGCCGCCTCGACGAGGATCGCCGCCCGTTCGTGCACCGACGTCTCGCTCCAGGGGCGGAACGCCGCGTGCGCTCGGCCGACCGCCTCGGTCGCCTCGTCCTTCGTCGCGGTCGCGGCGGTGGCGACGACACGCTCCGGGTTGCCGGGGTCGGTGCTGACGAGGCCGTCGCCGTGGCGGCGGTCCTCCCCGATCCACACCGGCACCTCGATCGGGAGGCGGAGCCGCTCGAGCCCGTCGAGCAGCTTCTGGCGGTCGGGGGCGCGACGGAGCTCGAGGACCGGCTCGTTGCGGAAGGGTGAGAGCGCGCTCACGGGGCGGCGAGCAGCTCCTCGAGCGGCCGGCCGGCGTGGACGTCGTTGAGGAAGGAGTCGTTGGCCGTGTTCTCGAGCAGGCGGCGGACGAGGTATGCCATGCCGGCCACGAGATCCCCGACCGGGCAGTAGGTGCGCACGCGCAGGCCGTTCTTCGCGAGGGCGTCCTGGAGGTCGTCGCCGAGGCCGCGGAGGACCTGGAACTCGAGGTCGCGCGGGTCGCCGGCGCGGCGGCGGTTCTGCGCGATCGCGTGGGCGACGCTGCGGAGGTTGTGCGAGGCGATCGCGACGCGGACGTGGGGGCGGCTCTCGAGGAGGTGGGTGCTGAGCTGCTCGAACGTGCGGTCGGAGTCGGCCTTCTCCTCGAAGACCGGCGACTCCCAGCCGTGCTGGCGGGCCTCGACGACCTCGTGGTCCCAGTAGGCGCCCTTGACGAGCCGGACGACGAGCGGGTGCGCTCGGTCGGCGCTCTCGCTCCATCCGACGAGGCGCTCGCACAGATCCGGCGCGTCTCTGAGGTACGCCTGCAGCACGACGCCGGCGCTCGGGCCGTCCCGGAACTCCGGCTCGGAGAGCAGCTCGAGGACGAGGTCGGTGACCGCCTCGCGGGTGTCGAGCGACTCCATGTCGATGTGCAGGTGCGCTCCGAGGCGCTTGGCCTGCCGCAGCAGCTCGCGCAGGCGCGGAGCCGCGTCGCGCTTGCCCCGCTCCGGCGCGTCGGGGCGCAGGAGTGGCGTGAGGG
>DASZDF010000026.1:0-3710 GCA_035942275.1 Solirubrobacteraceae bacterium
GAGCGTCTCGTCGGTCAGCGCGGTGCCGTGGGCGTCGATCGCCGCCCCGCCCACGAGGTGCTCCTCGAATTCGAGGCCGGGGTCGACGACGTAGAGGATCTCGAGGGCCGCCTGCGTGATCTCCGGCCCGATGCCGTCGCCCGGCAGCGTGACGATGCGAGGCATGAGCGGGCGACCGTATCATCGGGTCGCAGTGCGCCAACGCCTTGCAGCAGCGAGCTCTCCGCTCGTCGCGCTCGGGCTCGCGGTGGCGGGTCTCACGGCGTACGTGCTGACGATCGCCCTCGACACGACCGCGTACCTGAACGACGAGTACGCGAACGTCATCGTCGGCCGCGGGATGGCCCGCGACCCCGGCGAGATCCTCAGCGCGTCGGGCGGGGGGCTGTTCCGCGGGCCCGAGCGGCTGACCTCCGTCCTGCTGGCGATCCCGGACGCCGTGTTCGCCTCCGCGCCCGCGCAGATGCGGGCCGGGCACGTGCTGCTCGCGCTGGCCTACGCGCTCGTGGCGGTGCCGGCGTACGCGCTGCTGCGCGGGCTCGACGTCCCCCGCTGGCCGGCCGTCGCGCTCGCGGTCGCGGCCGCCGCCGGGCCGTGGCTCGTCTTCGGGACGACGATGCTGAACGTCACGATCGCGGCGCCGCTGACGATCCTCTTCGTCTGGGCGGCCTGGCGCGCGATCGTGCGCCCGTCGGTGCCCGCGGAGGTGCTGGCGGTGGCGATCGCGGCGCTGATGACGACCGCCCGCGCCAGCCACGTGGCGTTCTTCGCCGGGGCGGCGCTCGCCGCCGTCGCCGCCGCGTGGTGGACGCGCGCGGAGGGCGAAGGGCTCGCGCGGCTGCCGCGCCGGATCCTGTCGCGGACGCCCGTCATCGCCGGCGTGACCCTCCTCGGGCTCGTGATCGTGGTCGTCCTGGGGCCGGAGCGGTTCGCCGGCGACGCGTACGACCAGAGCGCGAGCCTCACCTTCCCCGTCGACCGGATCTGGGCGTCGCTCGGGTGGACGACGGCCGTGCTGGGGCTCGCGACGGGGTTCGTGGCCCTGCCGATCGGCGGCGCGTGGGCGCTTCGGCAGCTCGTGACGCCCACCGACGTGCGGACCGGGACGTTCGCCGTGCTCGCCGTCTCGCTCGTCTTCCTCTACGCCTACGTGGCGGGGGCGGCCGGCGCGCAGGAGCAGGAGCGCTACCCCGCCGTCCTCGGGGCGCTGCCGCTGATCGCGCTCGGCGCGGCGCTGTTCCGGCGCGAGGTGTGGCTGCTGGGGACGGCGATCGTCGGGCTCGTCGCGGCGCGGGCGACCGCCACGCGCGGGATCGCCGAGGCCACGGAGCCGCTCAGCTACTTCTTCGAGCCGGCGCAGCTCTTCTTCTCGAAGGTGGTGATCGGGCGGCTGACGGTCGCGCTGCCCGCCGACGACCAGATGGTGACGATCGCGACCGTCGGCATCGCGGTGCTCGCCGTGGCGATCGCGGCCCTGGCGGCGCGGCGGGCGGTCGCCGCGGGGACGGTGGCCGCGGTGCTCGCGCTCGCCCTGGTCACCGGCGTCTACACCGTGGAGAAGTACGAGCCGGCGACCGCGCCGGGGGACCTCGAGGAGGTCGCGTGGCTCGACCGCGCCGTGGACGGCGAGACCAGCGTCTTCTGGAACTACCACTGGTCGATCAACGCCGCGGATCGCGACGTGCGCACGCGCCAGACGCTCTACCACAACGAGTCCGCGTGCTGTGGCGAGTGGCGGCCGGAGTTCCCCGAGTCGGTCCCGGCCGACGGGAGGCTCGAGCGCGACCCGGAGCCGACGTTCGTCGCGGGGCACGACATCTACCGCCCGGTGGTCTTCGCGGCGCGGCAGGTCGCGCGGCCGAAGGGCTACGGCCACCCGATGCGCCTCGAGCGGTTCGTCGACGGGCCGCGGGCGGCCGCGCACGTGCGGGGCGCGGGGCCCGACGGCGCGGTCGAGGACGCGCCCGCGCGCATCGAGGCCTACCCGGCGCTGCGCGGCCACTGCCTGGACGTCGTGGTCACGGCCCCGGCCGACGCGTCCGGCCCCGTCGGCTACGCGCTCGGCCCGGAGCGCGGGAGCGTCGCGCCCGGCGGGAAGAAGGTCGTGCGGGCCGACGGCGGCGTCCCGGTCCGCCGCACGGGCGACGTCGACGCGCCGCTCGTCCTCGGCGAGATCTACTTCGTCGGCTGCGACGACCCGCCGAGCGTCGCGCCTTAAGCGGTCGCCTCGATGTTCAGGCGGACGTAGTCGAGGACCGGCGGGTCGCCGAGCTTCGCGACGACCTGCGGCGCCAGCTCCGCCGCCTGCGGGTGGCCGTGCAGGCAGACCGCCGCGACGAACGTCTCCGGGTCGGGCACGATCGTCGGCTTCGGCTCGAGCCACGCCCTCGCCTCCGAGAAGCCCGCGTCGCGGAGACGGCGCTCGGTGTCCTCGGGCGTCGCGTAGAGCCACGGCGAGGTGCGGTCCGGGACGGCCGCGACGACCTTCGCGATGTTGCCGTGGCCGCCGCACTGCGCGACGAGCCGGCCGCCCGGCCTGAGCGCCGCGCGGAGACGCTCGAACAGGCGCTCGTGGTCGGTGATCCAGTGGAAGACGGCGCAGGAGAAGATCGCGTCGACCGTCTCGTCGAGCTCCAGCTCGAGGAGATCCTGCCGCTCGACGCGCGCCCGGTCGCCGAGGCGCTCGCGCGCCTTGTCGACCATCGCCGCGTCGGCGTCGACGCCGATCACCTCGACGTCCTGGGCAAGCAGCAGCTCGGTCACGCGGCCGCTGCCGCAGCCCGCGTCGAGCACCGTCTGGCCGGGCTCGAAGCCGGCGCGGGCGAGGATCTCCCGCGCCCACGCCTCCTGCGGGTCGGCGACGCGGTCGTACGTGTCCGCGTCCCAGCTCACAGCGCGGTCGTGACCGGGCCGACCCTCTCGCGGTCGCGCTCGAACGCGGCGATCGCGTCCTCCTGCTGGAGGGTCAGGCTGATGTCGTCGAGCCCGTTGAGCAGGCGGTGCTTGATCTGGGGGTCGATCTCGAAGCGGAACTCGTCGATCGTCTGGGCCTCCAGGTCGATCCGCGCCCTCCCCCGCTCCGCGATCGCGCGGCACTGCTCGGCGGGCAGCTCGATCGGGAGCAGGCCGTTCTTCGTGCAGTTGTTGCGGAAGATGTCGGCGAACGACGGCGCGACGATCGCCTTGAAGCCGTAGTCGTCGAGGGCCCAGGGCGCGTGCTCGCGCGAGGAGCCGCAGCCGAAGTTCTCGCCGGCGACCAAGATCGGGTTGGCGGGCAGGTCGAGGCCCTGCCGGCGCCACTCGTGGAAGCAGAACTCCCCGAAGCCGGTGCGCTCCACCCGCTTCATGTAGCGCGCGGGGATGATCTGGTCGGTGTCGATGTCGTCGCGCGGGAGGTCGGTGACCGCGCCGTCGATGACGTTGATCGGCTCGGCCATCGCTACCACTCCCTGATGTCGACGAAGTGCCCCTCGATGGCCGCGGCGGCCGCCATCTGGGGGGAGACGAGGTGGCTGCGCGCGCCGCGGCCCTGCCGGCCCGCGAAGTTGCGGTTCGAGGTCGAGGCGACCCGCTCGCCGGGCGCGGCGACGTCCGGGTTCATGCCGAGGCACATCGAGCAGCCCGCCGCGCGCCAGTCGAACCCGGCGGCGCGGAAGACCTCGTCGAGGCCCTCGGCCTCGGCCTGCGCCTTGACCTGCTGCGAGCCCGGG
>DASZDF010000027.1:0-8265 GCA_035942275.1 Solirubrobacteraceae bacterium
GGCTGGAGGCGCTGCCGCTGCGGATCGAGTGCTTCGACATCTCGAACCTGATGGGCACGCACACGACGGCGTCGATGGTCGTCTTCGAGGGCGGCGCGCCGAAGAAGTCGGACTACCGGCGCTTCGTGGTGCGCGGGCTGAACGAGGGCGTGCCGGACGACTTCGCGGCGATGGCGGAGGTGCTGGAGCGGCGCCTCGCGCAGTGGGAACGCCAGCAGGACTTGAGTCCCCACGACCCGAAGCGCAACGAGTCGTTCGCGACGCTGCCGAACCTGATCGTCATCGACGGCGGGCCGGGGCAGCTGTCGGCGGGCATGCGCGCGCTGGCGGCGTTCGTCGAGCGGGGCGTGGCGGTCGTGTCGCTCGCGAAGCGGATCGAGGAGGTGTTCCTCCCGGGGCACGCCGCGCCGGTCGTGCTGCCGCACGACACGCCGGAGCTGCAGCTCCTGCAGCGCGTGCGCGACGAGGCGCACCGCTTCGCGATCACCCACCACCGGACCCGTCGCGACAAGGCGATGACGGAGTCGGTGCTCGACGGACTGCCGGGGATCGGCCCGACACGCAAGCGCGCGCTCCTGAAGCACTTCGGCTCGCCCGAGGCGGTCCTGAACGCGCCGCGGGAGGAGCTCGAGGCGGTGCCGGGAGTCCCGCCGAAGGTCGCGCGCGAGCTGCACGCGCACCTGCGCATGGAGCGGTAGGCGCCGCGGCGCCCCCGCGCAGCTCCGTGCGGCTGGGCGCGGTCACACCGGCAGCTCCAGCTGCTCCTCGCCGGCGGTCCCGTCGAGGTTCGTGACGCTCAGCCCGACCATCGTGATCCCGTTGTGCTCGACGAGCGGCATCGCGGTGTCGAGCAGCCGGCGGGAGGCGGCGGCGATCGGCTCCGGCTCGGCGGTCGGGTGGGGAAGGGTGCACGAGCGGGTCGCGCGGCTGTAGTCGCCGAAGCGCAGGCGCAGGACGACCGTGCGCCCGGCGCGGCCCTTGCGCTGCATGCGGTTCGCGAGGCGCTCGGCCAGGTCGCCGAGCGCGGCCTCGAGGTCGGCCCGCTCGCGCGGTCTTCGCCCCAGCGCCCGCTGCGCCCCGAACGATCTCCGGCCGCGCCTCCGGCGGACGCGGCGGGGCTCGTGGTTGTGCGCGATCGCGTGGACGTAGCGGCCCGCCGCCTTCCCCACGATCGTCATGAGCTGCTCCTCGGTGAGCTCGGCTGCCTGTCCGACCGTCGTCAGCCCGATCGCGTGGAGCTTGCGCGTCGTCGCGGGGCCGATGCCCCAGATCCTCTCGACCGGCAACGGGTGCAGGAACGCGAGCTCGCCGTCGGGCGGGACGACGAACAGGCCGTCCGGCTTCGCGGAGCGGCTCGCGATCTTCGCGAGGACCTTCGTGCGCGCCACGCCGACGCTCAGCGGCAGCCCGACCTCGTCGCGCACGTCCCGGCGCAATCGCTCCGCGAGCGCTCGCGGCTCCTCCTCGACCGCGCTCACGTCGAGGAACGCCTCCTCGAGCGAGCCCGGCTCGACCACCGGCGTGAACCGGTCGAACACGGCGAAGACCGCCTTGCTCGCCTCCATGTACGCGTCGAAGCACGTGTCGACGACGATGACCTCCGGGCACAGGCGCTTCGCGCGAGCGGTCGCCATCCCGCTGCGGACGCCGTGCTCGCGCGCTTCGTAGCTCGCGGCCATCACCACCCACGACCCGACGACCACCGGCCGCCCGCGCAGCCCCGGGTCGTCGCGCTGCGCGACCGAGGCGTAGAACGCGTCGACGTCGGCGTGGAGGATGGCGGGCTGCACGAACATATGTTCGCATCGGCAGCGGCGGAAAGCGGGTCGCTCGGCGCCGCCGCCGTACGCTCCGCCGATGGTCGACGAGCACTTCCTGCCGGTGGCGCGCGCGTTCACGAAGCTCGTCGGCCGCGGCGCGGGCGGCGGCGCGCTCGTCGTGACGCTCCGCGGCGAGACCGTCGTGGACCTCGTCACCGGTCACGCCGACCGCGCGCGGCGTCGGCCGTGGACTCCCGACACCCTCGCGATCAGCTTCTCGACGACGAAGGGCGTCGCGTCCACGGTCATCCACCGGCTGGCCGAGCAGGGCGCGCTCGCGTACGACGATCCCGTCGCGCAGCACTGGCCGGAGTTCGCGGCGGGCGGCAAGGAGCGCGTCACCGTCCGCGACCTCCTGACGCACCGCGCGGGCCTCCACAGCGTGCAGGCCGTCGCCGATCGCGGGCCCGACATCCTCGACCACCTCGCGATGGAGGAGAAGCTCGCGGCGCGAGCCGTCCGCGCGCCGACCTCCCGCTCCGCCTACCACGCGATCACCTACGGCTGGCTGCTCGCCGGCATCGCGCGGCGCGTCACCGGCCACGGGATGGCGGAGCTGTTCGAGAGCGAGGTGGCGGGGCCGCTCGGCCTGGACCAGGGGATCCACCTCGGCGCGCCGCCGGCGGTGCTGGATCGGGTCGCGGAGCCGGTGGGGTCCGCGCTGCGCCACCTCGGCTCCGCCGCGAAGGTGATGGCGCCGCTGTGGACCCGCGCCGCCCGCGCGCGAGCCGCGGTCGAGGCGCTCCACCTGCCCGGGTTCGACCGCCTCTTCACCGGCAGCCGGCCGCCGATCTGGAGCACCGAGATGCCGGCGGTCAACGGCGTCTTCAGCGCGCGGGCGCTCGCGACGATGTACGGCGAGCTCGCGGACGGCGGCGGCCGGCTGCTGAAGCCGAACACGACGAACGAGCTCGGGCGGGTGCAGGTCCGGGACCCCGACGCCGTCCTCGGCCTGCGGATGCGCTGGCGCCTCGGCTACCACCAGGCGTTCGGCGCCGGCCCCGTCGCGCCCCGGGCCTTCGGCCACTACGGCTACGGCGGCTCCGGAGGCTGGGCCGACCCGCAGACCGGCCTCTCCCTCGGCTTCGTCACCAACCGCATCGGCTCGGTGAGCACGCCGCTCGGCGACCTCACGCTCCTGCGCCTCAACAAGATCGTGCGGGAGTGCGCGCTCAGCGCAGCCGGAACACCGTCACGCCCGGGAAGGTGACGACGTAGGCATTGCGCCCGTCGGGGGAGATCGCGATGTCGCGCGTCCCGTGGATCCCGCGGCCCGCGGTGCACAGCGTCGTCGTCAGCGGCTGCTGCTCGACGCACCCGCGCGCGCCCGCGACCCGGCGCAGGGCATGCGTCTCCCGGTTACGCGCGTACAGCACGACCTTCGCGGAGTCGCCGAACGCCGCGACGACATGCCGCCCGCTCGGCGTCACCTCGATCGCCTCAGCGGAGAGGAGCTCGCGGCCCGGCGCGCACGTCGCCGGGACGGCGCCGCGCTCCGCGCCCGCCTCGACGCAGCCGCGCCGGCCCGGCAGCTGCCGCAGGCTCGGCGCGGCGAAGATCCCGATCGCGCTCGCCGTGTAGCCCTCGAGGCCGATGTCGTCGGTGACCGTGAAGCGCGCCGAGGCGGTGTAGACGGCGCCGCCGTCGGGCGCGACGGCGAGGTCCTCGAGATCGTTCAGCCCGCGCGCCCGCGGGCAGCCCGGCACGCCCGCGCACTCGGCCGGCCGGGGCGCCGCGGCCGGGTTCGCCGCGTCGAGGTCGTACGCCTGGACCTGGCTGCCGTCGTCGGCGTCCCCGCCCGCGCCCGCGTACAGGCGGCGCCCGTCGGGGGACAGGAGCAGGTGGGTGATCTGGCGTCGCGTCGCGTCGACCCGCACCCCGGCGCACAGCCCGCCGGCCCGCGTCTCGTTTCCGAGCAGCAGCGTGCACGCTCCGGGCCCGGCGATGTCGCCGTCCTCGGCGATCGGGAACGTGGAGAGCGACTCGCCGCCCGCGTAGAGCGTCCGGCCGTCCCTCGCCAGCGCGAGGCCGAGCGGCGTCTGGAACGCGCCCTGGGCGCAGCCCTCGACGTCGGCCTGCGGCGTCAGGCACTGGAGCTGCGTCAGCCGCCCGGACGCCGGGTCGCGGCGGAACACCGCGATCCCCTGCCGGTGCTCCTGCGGGCTGCCGGAGCTGGTGTACACCGTCCGCCCGTTGGGGGAGATGACGATGGCGTTCAGCGAGGAGATCCGCCCGGCGCGGGTGCAGAACTGCGCGAGCGCCGTGCCCTCGTCGACGTCGCCGTTCGAGGTCGTGCAGCCGGCCTTGCCCGGGAGCTGGCGCAGCGCGCCGGTCGCACGGTCGCGTGCGTACGTGGTCAGGGCGCCGAAGTCGTTGGAGCCGCCCGTCACGTACACGTGGCGCCCGTCGGGAGAGACGACCGCGGACTCCGAGAAGTCGGTCGCGCGGGAGTTGACGCAGCCGTCGCGCGGGACGTCGTGCAGGCACCCGCGGGCGCCCGGCAGCTGCGTGATCGACGCCGCCTCGGCTGTCGCCGCCGGAGCGAGCGCGGCGATGATCGCGAGCAGGCCGATCCGCATCTGCCGACACTACGCCACGCCGCCACCCCAGATCGCGTCGAACGCCGCGAGGTCGAGCGGCACCAGCCACACCTCGGCGACGAGCCCGTCGCGCACGCGGTAGACCCCGGCCGTGCTCCACGTGCGGCGCTGGCCCGCGATGACCGCTTCGCCGTCGACGAGCTGCACGACCGCGTCGCCGTCCTCCAGCACGCCCTTCGGGTGCATGACGAACGTGTGGTCGGCGAGCGCGCGGCGCCGCTCGAAGTAGGCGAGGACGGCGGAGCGGCCGCGGTGGTCGCCCGCGATCGGCGACGTCCCCGGGACGTGCCACACGACGTCCTCCGCGAGCAACGCCGCGACGTCCTCGAGCGCCCCGCCCGCGTACATCGAGCGCTGGCGCCGGTGCAGCTCCGCGACCAGCTCGCGGGGGGATCCGAGGGGCACGCCACAATGATGCCGTGGCCACGCTGCAGGACCGCCCCGTCGACGACGCCGCGCAACCCACCCCGTTGAAGGACCTCGTCGTCATCACCGGCTTCTCGGGCGCGGGGAAGTCGACCGCGATGAACGTCTTCGAGGACGCCGGCTACTTCTGCGTCGACAACCTGCCGCCCGAGATGATCCGCGGCCTCGTCGACCTCTTCCGCCACCCGGGCGCGAAGGTCGAGCTGGCGTGCGTCGTGTGCGACGTCCGCGGCGGGGAGTTCTTCGAGCCACTGGTGGAGGTCCTCGACGACCTCGCGCAGGCGGGCGTGCCCGACCGCGTGCTCTTCCTCGACGCCGACGACGGCGCGTTGCTCACCCGCTACAAGGAGACACGCCGGAGGCACCCGCTCGCCGCCGACGGCAGCGTCGCGGCGGGGATCATCGCCGAGCAGGCGGTGCTCGCCCCGCTGCGCGAGCGCGCGGACCTCGTGATCGACACGACGTCGCTCTCCGCGGCGGCGCTGCGCAGGCGCGTGATCAAGGACATGCTCCCGCTCGAGCGCGAGCGGCTCACCGTCTCGTTCACGAGCTTCGGCTTCAAGCACGGCCCGCTCAGGGACGCCGACCTCATCTTCGACGTCCGGTTCCTTCCCAACCCCCACTACGTCGACGCGCTGCGCCCGCTGACCGGCCGCGACGATCGCGTCGTCGAGTACGTCGCGCAGGACGGCAAGCTCGAGGAGCTCTACGAGCGCCTCCACGCGCTGCTCGACTTCCTCCTCCCGCAGTACCTGCTCGAGGGCAAGGCCCACCTGACGATCGCGATCGGCTGCACCGGCGGCCGGCACCGCAGCGTGGCGATCGCCGAGCACCTCGGCGCGCGCTACAAGGGCCGGGACGGCATCGCGGTGGACGTGGTCCACCGCGACGTCGAGCTGTAGCGCGCCGCCCGCAAGTTCGTGCAATCCGGCGCGTTGGAGCACTCATGCGCCAGACCCGCTTCCTCGTCGTCCTGCTCGCAGGGCTCCTCGTCACCGCCTTCCTCGCGTTCGGCCACGCGAGCGACCCCGCCGACCCCGCGACCGCCGCCAACCCGTGCGCCGACCTCGGCGCCGCGGAAGTGCTGCGGGAGGCCCGCAAGGAGCGCGGCGAGCAGGTCGGGCGCGAGTCGGCCCGCAAGGAGGCCGTCGCGGAGGGCTGCGCGCTCAACGAGCCGACCGACGTGATGCTCACCCGCCAGCTCTTCGGCAGCACCGAAGGCGTGACGCCGGGCGACGTCGCCCCCGCCGCGCGGAGGGCCACCGCCCGGCTCGCCGCGGACACGCGCGCCGCCGCCCCCGGCATCGCGAACGCGGAGTGGAAGCTCGAGGGCCCGGCGAACGTCGGCGGGCGCGTGCTCGACGTCGCCGTCGACCCCGACCAGGCGGACACGATCTTCATCGCGGTCGCCAGCGGCGGCGTGTGGAAGAGCAGCGACGCCGGGACCACGTTCGAGCCGGTCTGGCCCGCGGACGCCGTCCAGATGATCGGCGCGCTGACGATGACGAAGAGCGGCGTGCTGTACGCCGGCACCGGCGAGACCGGGCCCGGCGGCGGCTCCATCACCTACGGCGGCAACGGCGTCTACAAGTCGACGGACCGCGGCAAGACGTGGCAGCACATCGGGCTCGAGAAGACGAGCCGCATCAGCCGGATCGTCATCGATCCCACGAACGAGAACCGGATCTTCGTCGCCGCGAGCGGCAACCTCTTCAAGGGCACCGGCGACCGCGGCGTCTACCTGTCGGAGAACGGCGGCTCGAGCTGGGAGAAGGTGCTCGAGGGCGACAACGCGAACACCGGCGCCTCCGACGTCGCGATCAACGCGAGCGACCCGAGCATCGTCTGGGCGACGACGTGGGACCACCAGCGCACCCCCGACCAGCGCCTCTACGAGGGCGAGGGCTCCGGCGTCTACAAGTCGACCGACGGCGGCCACACGTTCGAGCGCGTGACGGCGCCGGGCTTCGGCCCCGACCCGCAGCTCGGGCGCATCGGCATCGCCCTCGGCCACGGCGAGGAGGGCAAGGACAACGT
Organism: Solirubrobacteraceae bacterium; assembly: GCA_035942275.1. Classification (GTDB taxonomy): domain Bacteria; phylum Actinomycetota; class Thermoleophilia; order Solirubrobacterales; family Solirubrobacteraceae; genus CADCVT01. The sequence goes on from DASZDF010000027.1 coordinate 6,884, forward strand.
CTTCGTCGTCACGACGCGCTCGAGCGGCGCGTCCGGCGGCGTGTACAAGTCGACCGACGGCGGGACGACGTTCATCCCCACCTACGACATCGACTTCTCGGCCGACGGCTCGTTCGTCTACGGCTGGTGGTTCGGGCGGCTGTGGGTCGACCCGAACGACAACGACCACGTGTACGTCGCCGGCGTCACCCTGCTCGAGTCGACCGACGGCGGCGTGACGTTCTCGCCGCAGCAGATCGAGTCGCTGAGCGACGAGTTCCCGCACGCCGACCAGCACGCGATGGCCTGGGACCCGAAGGTCGCGAACCGCGTCTACCTCGGCAACGACGGCGGCGTCTACCGCTCGGACGAGAACGGGGCCGAGGGGACGTGGCGCTTCGGCGACTACCAGCCCTTCAGCCAGCTCTACACGCTCGACGTCTCCGAGCAGGACCCGTCCCGCAAGGTGGCGGGCCTCCAGGACAACGGGTCGATCCGGTCGTGGGGCGCCGACGGCGGTCAGTGGAGCCCGTACTACGACGGCGACGGCCAGCGCACGCTGATCAAGCCGAACGACGTCAACGTGGTCTACGCGTGCTACCAGTACGGCGAGTGCGCGGTCTCGACGAACGGCGGCGACGACATGGAGTCGTTCACCGAGGAGGTCGTGTCGGCCCGCAAGAACTGGACGACGCCGATCGAGTTCGATCCCGAGGACCCGTCGACGGTCTACACGGGCGGCGAGATCCTCAACATGTCCGAGGACGACGCGCAGACGTTCGTCCCGATCAGCCCGGACCTCTCGAACGGCCCGGGCCGCGAGACGAACCCGCTCTTCCGCAACTACGGGACGCTCACGACGATCGCGCCCGCCGGCAAGTCGACCGGCACGATCTACGCGGGCACCGACGACGGGAACCTCTGGTACACGCACGACCAGTCGAACCCGGGGTCGTGGACGCAGGTCGACGACCCCGACCTGCCGCAGGCGTGGATCACGCGGGTCGAGGTCGACAAGCGCAACCCGCAGGTCGCGTACGTCTCGTACTCCGGCTTCCGCTCGGGCGACGACGCGGCGTACGTCCTGCGCACGACCGACGGCGGCGAGGACTGGGAGAACATCACCGGCGACCTGCCGAAGGCGCCGGTCAACGACATCAACATCATCGGCGACTCGCTGTACGTGGCCAGCGACTTCGGCGTGTTCGTGACGCGCGACGGCGGCGCGACGTGGCTGAAGGTCGGCAAGAGCCTGCCGCTCGCGCCGATCTTCGAGCTCCGGCACCATCCCGGGACGAACCGCCTGTACGCGGGCACGTTCGGGCGCTCGATCTGGAGCGTCGACCTGGCCGAGCTCGACAGGGCGCCGGTCCAGGAGCCGACCGCCGAGATCATCACCGGGC
>DASZDF010000028.1:0-8331 GCA_035942275.1 Solirubrobacteraceae bacterium
CCTGCTGTGGCTGCTCAACGCGCTCGCGGACCAGACCTTCGACCGACCGTGGGAGGTCGTCGTGGTCCACGACTACGACGCCGCGACCGCGGCCCGGATCTTCGACGACCATCCGCTCGCGCACGACGGCATCCTGCGCCACCTCCCGATCGGGCCTGGGACGGGCGCGTCGCAGAAGCGCAACCTGGGCTGGCGCGAGGCCCGCGCGCCGCTCGTCGCGTTCACCGACGACGACTGCACGCCCGCGCCCGGCTGGCTGGAGGGGCTGCTGGCGGCGGCGGGCGAGCGCGTCGTCGTGCAGGGCCGGATCGCGCCGCGGCCCGACCAGCGCGGCGCCCTCGGGCCGCTCAGCCACACGCTCGACGTGCGCGGGCCGAACCGCTTGTTCTTCACGGCGAACATCGCGTACCCACGCGAGCTCCTCGCGGAGCTCGACGGCTTCGACGAGTGGTTCCGCCGCGCGTGCGGCGAGGACGTCGAGCTCGGGGCGCGGGCCACGAAGGCCGGGGCGGACGTGCGCTTCGTGCCCGACGCGCTCGTCCACCACGAGGTGCGCGCTCTGACGCTGCGCGAGCACCTGCGGCAGACGGCGAAGTGGTCCGACGCCGCTCGCGCGCTGAGGCTGCACCCCGAGTGGCGCAGCGAGCTGGTCGCCTCGGTGTTCTGGAAGCCGTCGCACCCGAGGCTGCTGCTCGCCGCGGCCGGCCTCGTCACCCGCCGGCCGGTGCTCGGGCTGCCGTACCTGCTGCACCTGCGGCGGCTGTACGGGGGAGACCTGCGGGCGGCGGCGAGGGCGGCGCCCGTCCACCTCGTCGTCGACGCCGCCGAGGTGGCGACGATGGCGGTCGCGAGCGCGCGGCACCGCACGCTGATCCTGTGAGCTAGCGGTACCGGGCGAGGACCCGCCGCGGCGCGAGCCCGTAGGTGTGGACGAGCGTCCACTTCGCGAGGGGGCGCAGGCGGCCGCGCAGCTCCGGGCGGACCGGCGCCAGCGCCGCGTAGGCGACCAGCCGCGTGCCGGCCCCGGCGACGTTCAGCACGCCGACCGTCGCCGTCCGCGCCCGCCCGCGGCGCCGCAGCATCCACGCATAGGCGCAGCGCTGCCAGTGCAGGGGCAGGGCCGCGCCCCACACCGCGCCGGTGGCGGCCGACTCCTCGTGGTCGGCGATCGCCTCGGGTGCGTAGCGCGTGGCCCAGCCCGCCTCGCGCATCCGCCAGCCGAGGTCGAGGTCCTCGGCCGACATCCACTGCTCGGGATCGAAGCCTCCGACCTCGTCCCACGCGTCCCGCCGGACGAGGAGGAAAGCGCCGATGGCCCACGGCACGCGGCCGCCGCGGTCCGGCTCCCACGCGCCGCGCAGCGTCAGGCGCCGCCCGAGCCGCCGGCCGAGGACCCGCGTCCCCGCGTTCTGGGCCGCCGTGTTCGGCACCGTCGGGAACGCCCAGAACGACTGCTGCGTCCGGCCGTCCGGCAGCACGAGGCGCGGCGCGACGACGCCCGCGCCCGGGTCGGCCTCGCCCGCGGCGAGCAGCCGCTCGAGGGCGCCCGGCCGCAGCGCGACGTCCGCGTTCGACGCGGCCAGCCACGGCGACGAGGTGCGCTGCGCGACGAGGTTGACCGCCGCCCCGTAGCCGAGGTTCGCCCCGGTCTCGACCAGCTGCACCCAGCCGTGCCGCTCCCGGACGAGCGCCGCCGACCCGTCGCTCGACGCGTTGTCGACGACCCACACCTCGGCGAGCCCGGCGTCGGCGTCCGGCCTGAGCGCGCGCAGGCACCGGTCGAGCAGGTCGCGGGTGTTCCACGACACGACGGCGACGGCGACGGGGGCGCTCATGTCCGCTCTTATACTCGCCGCGGTGCGCGTGCTGACGGTGGGGAACCTGTACCCGCCGCACCACTTCGGCGGCTACGAGCAGGTCTGGCAGTCGGCGGTGGCCCACCTCCGCGAGCGCGGCCACGAGGTGCGCGTGCTGTGCACGGGCCACCGGCTCCCCGGCGTCGGCGACGGCGACGAGCCCGGCGTCGACCGCGCGCTGGAGTGGTACTGGCGCGATCACGAGTTCGTCCGCTTCGGCCTGCGCGACCGCCTGCGGACCGAGCGGCGCAACCACCGCGCGCTGCGCCGGCACCTCGACCAGCTGCGCCCCGACGTGGTCGCCTTCTGGTCGATGGGCGGGATGTCGCACTCGCTGATCGAGCGCGTGCGCCGCGCCGGCGTGCCGGCCGTGCTCTTCGCGCACGACCTCTGGCTCGACTACGGCCGCCGCACCGACCAGTGGACGCGCATGTTCGCGACGCGACGCCGGGCCGGGGCCGTCGCCGAGCGCGCGCTGGGGATCCCCTCCCGCGTCGACTACGCCCGCGCCGGGCGCTACGTCTTCGTCAGCGGCTTCGTGCGCCGCCGGGTCGAGGAGCTGGGCCTGGGAATCGCCGGCACGGCGGTCGCGCACTCCGGGATCGACGCGCTCTTCCTCGATCCCGCCGCCGAGCGGGAGTGGCGCTGGCGGCTGCTGTACGTCGGGCGGCTGCATCCGGACAAGGGCATCCACGACGCGGTGGCCGCCCTCCCGCACCTGCCGGACGGCGCGACGATCACCTTCGCGGGCGCGTGGGACCCGCGCGAGGAGGAGGCGCTGAACAGGGTCGCCGAGGAGCACGGTGTGGCGCCCCGTGTGACGCTGCTCGGCCAGCGCACGCACGAGGAGATCGCCGTGCTGTACGCCGAGCACGACGCCGTGCTCTTCCCGGTGCGCTGGGAGGAGCCCTGGGGCCTCGTCCCGCTCGAGGCCATGGGTCGCGGCCGCCCCGTCGTCGCGACCGGCCGCGGCGGGTCGGCGGAGTACCTGCGCGACGGCGCGAACTGCCTGCTCGTCGCGCCCGAGGACCCGGAGGCGCTGGCGCAGGCGGTGCGGCGCCTCGCCGCCGCCCCCGCGCTGCGCGGCCGCCTGCGAGCGGGCGGCATGCAGACCGCGGCCCTCCACACCGAGCCGATCTTCAACGCGGAGGTGGAGTGCCACCTGCTGGAAGCGGCTGCGCGACCAGGTACCCGAGCGACTCCGCCAGCAGCCGCCGCTCCAGGGCGTACGTCGTGACGACCACGACGGCCGCGAACAGCGCCGCCTCCAACGGGGCCGGCGCTTCGGCGAGCGCCCGCAGCGCGAGCACGACGCCCGCGGCCGGCACCGTGGGCACCAACCCTCGCCCGACCTGACGCGCGAGCGGGCGGCCCCCGAACAGCGGCCTCAGCAGCCACAGCCGCACCCCGACGGAGAGCACGGTCGCGATGCCGAGGCCGACGCCGAATGCCGTCAGCCCCTCGGCGACGAGGAGCGGCACCGCGATCGCGAGCACGAGCACGAGCGCCACGACGCTCGCGACGGCGATCGGCCGCGTCTGGCCGCGGGCCCGCAGGAAGGCCGACCAGTTGAACGCGATCTGCTCGACGACGGCGGTCAGCGCGACCGCGGCGACGAGCCCGGTCGCGAAGCGCCACTGCTCGCCGAGGACGGCGGGGACGACGTCGCGCGCGAACAGGGCGACGCCGACGCCCACGGGCGTCGCCCAGAGGAGCGCGAGGCGGTTCGACTTCCAGAACGACTCGAACAGCAGGTCGGTCCGGTCCTTCACCGCGCAGATCGCGGGATAGAGCGTCGTCGTGACGACCTCGTCCACGCGCCGCGTGAACCCGGTGATCGTCGCGGCCAGCGCGATCGCCGCCACCGCGGCGATCCCGAGCTCGTGCGCGGTGATGACCGTCGGGACCTGCACCATCACGATCGTGGCCGCGGCGCCGAGGAGCAGCGGCCACGAGAAGTCGGTGTACTCGCGCACCGCCGCACGGTCCCAGCGCAGGCGCAGCCGGTAGGGCGACGACAGGACCGCGGCCAGCGCGGTGCAGTACGTGCCGGCCAGCGCACCCACGACCAGCGCCCAGACGCCGAGGCCCGCGAGCGCGAGGGCGACCGAGACGACGAGCCCCACGACCGGTTCGATCGCCTGGATCCGGCGCTGGCGCACGAAGTCCATCCGGCGGTAGTGCGCCCAGAGCGGCATCTGGAGCGCGAGCGCCGGGAGGCCGAACGCGATCGCGAGGCCCGGGGCGATGATCTCCTCCCGGCCGTAGAGCAGCGCGAAGAGCGGCATCCCCACGGCCAGGACGGCGAGCATGACCGCGCCGAGGGCCATCTGCAGCGTGAACGCGATCTCGAACGCGCGCCGCTGGTCCGGGTCGTCCTGCTGGACGTACTTGTCGTCGATCCCGACCCCGCCGAGCGCGAGCAGCGTCGTGAACGCCGCCATGAGGAGGCCCCACTCGCCGTACTCGGTCGTCGTCAGGATGCTCGCGGCCGCGATCGCGCGCACGATCCCGAGCGTGTTGACGCCCACCAGGAAGGCGCCGTTGACGATCGTGCCGCGGGCGGCGCGCGTCCGCAGCCCGACGTCCGGGCCCGCGAGAGGCCGCACGTCGGTCGCCGCGTCCGCCATGCGCGCATCGTATGGCCGCTTCGCGGCGTCACGTCACAGCCGCTTCGCGGCGATGGCATCGGGGGCGGCTACGCTCGCGCCCGCCGCCATGCCGACCGCGTCACGACCCCGGGTCCTGCTCGCCTGCGCCGGCCTCGACCACGCGCTGCGCGGCTTCGAGTCCTTCGCGCGCGACTGCTTCGCCGCGCTGCGCGACGAGCCGTCGCTCGACCTCGAGCTGATCAAGGGCAGCGGCGCGGCGGGCGACGGAGAGCGCGCGGTGCGCACGCTGACCCGCGACCATCCGCTCGCCCGGGCGCTGGGCCGCGCCTCGCGCCGTGAGCCGTTTCGCTTCGAGCACGCCGCGTTCGGGGTGAGCCTCCAGCGCGAGCTGCTGCGCCGCGACCCCGACGTCGTCTACCTGAGCGAGTGGCACACCGCCCTGGTCCTCGCGAAGCTGCGGCGCGCGACGCGGCGGCGCTTCCGCCTCGTCCTCTGCAACGGCACCATGGCGGTGGCCGGCTTCGAGCACCTCGACCACGTCCAGGAGCTGACCCCGGCCGCGCTCGAGGGCAACCTCGCCGCGGGCGCCGACCCCGACCGGCACGCGCTGCTCCCGCTCGGGTTCTCCATCGAGCGCGAGCTCACCCCGCCGTCGCCCGAGGAGCGCGCGGCCCTGCGCCGCCGGGCCGGCCTGCCGGTGGACCGGCACGTCGTCGTGAGCGTCGCCGCGCTGAACCGGCACCACAAGCGGCTCGACCACCTGATCGAGGAGGTCGCGCGGCTGCCGCCGCCGCGCCCGTTCCTGCTGCTCGTCGGACAGCCCGAGCCCGAGACGCCCGGCATCCGCGCCCTCGCACGCGAGCGGCTCGGCGACGACGGCCACAGCATCCGGACGGTGCCGCGGGCGGAGGTCGACGCGCTGCTGCGGGCCTCGGACACGTTCGTCCTCGCCTCGCTCGGCGAGGGCCTGCCGCGGGCGCTCATCGAGGGCCACGCGGCCGGGCTGCCCTGCGTCGCGCACGACTACGGCGTCACCCGCTTCGCGCTCGGCGGCCACGGGTTCCTCACCGACCTCTCCGCGCCGGGGGAGCTGGCGCGCGTGCTGGGCGAGCGGCTGCGCGCGGCTCCCGACCCGGCCGCCGCCGCCCGCCACGCCGACGCCTACGAGCGCTTCAGCTGGGACCGGCTGAGGCCGCGCTACGTGGAGATGCTGCGTACAGCGGCGCGGCGACCGCCCACGAGCGCGCCGCGTCCGTGAACCGGCGATTGCGCACGACGACCCGCGGGCGCTCCCACCGCGAGCCGCGCGGCGTCAGCAGCGTGATCGCGTCGGTGAGGAAGGCGCCGTGCTCCCAGCGCAGGAGCTCCTGCCCGATGCACACGAGTCCCGCCGACTCGCAGGCGCGCGCGAACCACGCCGCGGTCGTGGTCTCCGCCCGCCACGCGTAGACGCTCGGGAGCACCCCGGCCCGCGTCAGCTCCCGCCGCACCCGCTCGGGCAGCGCCCGCGCGACGCGCGCCCCGCGGCGGTAGAAGCCCATGTTGGAGTGGTGCAGGAACGCGACGCCGTCCGGCGCGAGCTTCGCCGCCAGCTCATCCGCGTACGCCTCGAGGACGTCCGCCTCGGCGTGCACGAGCGAGTCGAAGCTGAACGCGAGGTCCACCGACCCGTCGCGCACTATCCCGAGCGACCGCCCGTCGCCGACCTCGTAGCGGACGTGCCCTGCGCCGTCGAGGCGGCGGCGGCACGCCTCGAGCGCGTACGCGGCGACGTCGACGAGCACCAGCTCCTCGCACAGCGGCGCGAAATACCGGCTCCAGCGTCCCTGGCCCGGGCCGATCTCGAGGATCGTCCGCGCGGGGACGAACCGCTCGATGCGGGGCAGCAAGGTCCCGTGCCACAGCGCGTCGGTCCCGCCCCACGGGCCCGACCACTCGTCGCCGCCGGCCGTCCACCCCTCGGGGCGGTCCCATGTCGCGCGAATGGCGTCGAGGTCCGGCACGCCGCCGAAGGTACACTCGCCGCCGTGCGGGTTCTGCACATCGGCAGGGACTTCGCCGACCTGCGCACGTGCGGGCTCACGCTGTACTCGGACGCCCTGATGCGGGCGCAGCGGCGCGCCGGCCACGACGTCGCCTACTTCTTCGCGGGGCGCCACTACCCGAAGCTCCGCCGGCCGCGGCTGCGCCGCTGGGACAGCGACGGCCTGCCGATGCGCGAGGTCCTGGCGTCGCCGATCACCCCGCACTGGACGGCGGGCACGCGGGACCCGCTGCACGACCTCGAGGACGCCGCCGTCGAGCGGCTGTTCGCCGGCGTCCTGCGCGAGACCCGGGCCGAGGTGGTCCACGTGCACGAGCTCGCCGGGCTGCCGTCGTCGGTCATCGAGCACGCCGGCGCGGCCGGCGCGCGCGTCGTGATGGCGCTGCACGACTACGCGTCGGTCTGCGCGTCGATCCGCCTCGTCGACGCCGACGGCCGCCTGTGCCTGCGCCGCGACGTGGGGGAGGACTGCGCGCGCAACTGCGCCGGCGCGCCGGAGGGGGACGCCCACCTCGTCGAGGCGACCGTGCGCTACGAGCTTCGCCGCGTCAAACGCGCCCATCCACGCCTCGCGACGCTCGCGCGGCGCGCGCGGCAACCGGTCATCCGCGGCACGATCGGCGTCGTCGGCGGCCGCCCGCTGCACGCCGGCGACGTGTCCGTCCCGGCGGAGCCCGTCGCGGCCGCCCCGCCCGCCGACTACCAGCGCCGCCGCGACGTGAACCTCGGACGGCTGAACCGCTGCGACCGGCTCGTGGCGCCGTCCGGCCGCGTCGCCGAGATCTACGCCCACCTCGGCGTCGAGCCGGAACGGATCGTCGTGCAGCGCCTCACGCAGCCGCACCTCGAGCGCATGCGCCCGCTCCGCGGCCCCGAGCCCGGCACACCCCTGACGTTCGTGACGCTCGGCGCGCTCGGCTCGCCCGCGAAGGGGGCGGCCGCGCTGCTCGACGCGGTCCGGCAGCTGGACGCCCGCGGGTACCGCGGGCGCTTCCGCGTCGAGGCGCACGGCGACCTCGCCCCGTCGCTGCGCGCCACCCTCGACGCCGAGCCGTCGCTCGAGTACCGCGGGGTCTACCGCGCCCACGAGCTCGGCGAGCGCATCGCGGAAGGCGACGTCGGCATCGTGCCGTCGGTGTGGGAGGAGCCGCACGGCTTCGTCGGCATCGAGCTGCTCGCGAGCGGGATGCCGGTGATCGGCAGCGCGCTCGGCGGGATCCCCGAGTACGTCGTCGAGGGCGAGACGGGCTGGCTGAACCGCTCGGCGAGCGCCGCCGAGCTTGCCGGGCTGATGGCGCGGCTGATCGACGACCCGGGCGAGGTGGAGCGGATGCGGCGCTCGGTGCGCGAGCACCGCGACGAGCACGTGCGGCCGATGGCGGACCACGTCGCCGAGGTCGAGGCGCTCTACGACGAGCTGGTCGCGGCCGCGCGGTGATCCGGCGCGTCGTCCACGACTTCGAGTACGGGCTCGGGCGGCGTCTCGCGTCGCTGCTGCGCCAGCGCTGGGTGATCCTCCGCCACCCCGCCGCCACGATCCGCTTCGGCCGGCGCGTCTACGTCGGCCGCGGCTTCAGCGTCGACATCCCGGCGAACGGGACGCTGATCGTCGGCGACGACTGCGAGTTCCGCCGCAACTGCCGCGTCGAGATCTTCGAGGAGGGGCGCGTCACGATCGGCAACGGCTCGTACCTCACCTACGACGTGGTCCTCGCGTGCTCGCGCTCGATCACGATCGGCGAGCGGTGCGGGATCGGTGTCAACTGCGGGGTCTACGACGCGACGCACCTCTTCCGCGACGCCAACGTCCCGTTCCTCG
>DASZDF010000029.1:0-7959 GCA_035942275.1 Solirubrobacteraceae bacterium
GTTCGGCAGCACGCGGCGGCCGAGCTCGAACGCGAGGAGGGCCGGACCGTCGAGGAGTCCGGCCAGCGCAGCGTCCCGGTCGCCGCGCCGCCAGGCCGCGATGCCCGCGGCCGCGCGACGCGCACCCCACCACGCCGCGCCGCCGAGCGGCCGCGGCGGGAACGACCCCGGATGCTCGGCGGCGATCCACGCCGCGCCCGATCCATGCCGCGCGCGCTGCGCGAGCATCCGCACGAGCGCGCGCCGCGACCGGTGGCGCACGACGACGTCGTCGCGCAGCGCGATCTCCCATCCCGCCGCGCGGAGGCGGAAGCAGAGGTCGGCGTCGCCGCCGGAGCGCACGTCCTCGCGGAAGCCGCCGGCCGCCTCGAACGCCTCGCGCCGCACCGCACAGCAGGCCGTCGCGACGAAGCCGAGCCGCAGGTTCCCCGCCTGGCCCATCGCGCCGGTGAGCCGGGCATAGCGCACGGCGGGAGGATCACCCGGCCGCGGTGGCTCGTCCTCGACCTCCGCCCCGAGCACCGCGACGCCCTCGGACGGCGGCGGGTCGAGGAGCCGGTCGAGGAGGTCGGCAGCTGCGAGCACGTCGGAGTCGAGGAAGACGATCCACGGCGCCCCGCCCCCGCGCGCGCCCGCGTTGCGCGCGAAGTAGGACGTCGGCACGCGCGGCGCCGCGACGAGCCGCACTCCGACGGGCACCATCGCCGCTGCCGCTCCGCCGCCGCCCCCCGACTCCACCCCCGCATCCTCCGGCCGCGCGCGGTTGTCGACGACGGTCACCGTGTCCCCCTCGCGCCGCTCGAGCGCGGCAGCGCGCGCGAGCACGGGCCCCAGCGCGCGACCCGCGAACGGGATCACGACGTCGGCCGCGGGCCGCGCCGTCACTCCGGCCGGTCCGGCACCGCGACCCGGAAGACGCTCCCGCCGCCCGGGTTGTCCTCGACCCAGATCCTCCCGCCGTGGTTCGCGACGACGCGCTCGCACACCGCCAGCCCGATCCCCGCGCCCCGGTCGTCGCCGCTCCCACCGCGGATGAACATCCCGAAGATCTCCTCGCGCCGCTCCTCCGGCACGCCGATGCCGCGGTCCGCCACCGAGACCACCCACTCCCCGTCGCCGCGCGCGGCGCTCACCTCGACGTGCGGCGGCGCCTCGCCGTGGAACCGCAGCGCGTTCAGGAGCAGGTTCTGGAAGAGCTGCTCGAGCTGCGCCCGGTCCCCGGACACCGTCGGCAGCTCGTCGACGAGGACGGTCGCCTGGACCTCCTCGACGCGCGCGTCCAGCGCCTCGACGACGCCGCGCAGGAGCGCGCCGAGGTCGACGGGCTCGTACGCGGTGCCCTCGCGGCCGATCCGCCCGTACGCCAGGAGGCCGTCGATGAGGCGCTGCATCCGCCGCGTCCCGTCGAGGATGTGGCGCAGGTAGACGTCGGCGGTCTCGTCGAGCTCGCCCTCGTACTTGCGCTGCAGCAGCGACGCGAAGCCGTGGATCGTCCGCAGCGGCTCGGAGAGGTCGTGCGAGGCGATCGACGCGAACCGCCGCCGCTCCTCCTCGACCTCGTCGCTCGCGTCCTCCCGGCCGGGCCCCATCGCGGCAGCCTATGCGGCTGCGCGTGCGCGCGCGGGAGCGCGATCGCGCCGCGCCACGTCCACCGGCAGGCCGGCCCGGGGCCCGATCGTCGGCATCTGGCGGATGCGCAGCGCGTAGTCCTCCGGCACCGAGAGGCGGAAGCGCCCGGCGATCAGCGCCGTGATCGCACGGACATCCGCCTGACCGAACCGCATCCCGATGCACGTCCTCGACCCGCCGCCGAACGGGACGTACGCGCCCTTCGGAAGCTTCGCCCGCGCGTCCGGCGCGAAGCGCTCCGGGTCGAAGCGCGACGGCTCCGGGAAGACGTGCGCGAGATGGTGGCTGGCCCACGAGCAGTAGTTGACGAACGCGTTCCCCGGCACCTGCACGCCGGCGAACGTGAACGGCCGGTTCGAGCGGCGCGGCCCAACCCAGGCGGGCGGGTACATGCGGAGCGTCTCGTCGACGGTCATCTCGAGGTACGGCAGCGCGGTCCCGGTGAGGTGCTCGGGCCGCAGCGCGTCGACCGCGTCGAGCTCCTCCTCGAGCCGCTCGCGCGCGTCCGGGTTGCGGCTGAGCTCGTAGAAGAGGAACGCGACGGTGGACGTCGTCGTGTCGTGGCCGGCGAACAGCAGCGTCATGACCTCGTCGCGGATGTGCGCCTCGTCGAGCTGCGGGCCGTCCTCGTCGCGTGCGTCGAGCAGGAGCGAGAGGAGGTCGTCGCCGCGCTCGCCGATGGCCCGCCTGCGCGCGATCTCGTCGAGGATCAGGCGGTCGAGCATCGCCCGCGCGCGGTGCATGCGCCGCCACGGCGTGCCCGGCCCGCGCATGACCTGGAGGAAGTAGTCGCGCGAGTAGTACGAGAGGGCGTCCTCGAACGCGCGCGCGGCGTCGAACCCCTTCGCCGCGCGGTCCGGGTCGAGGCCGAAGAGCGCGCGCATCGCGATGCGCAGCGCCAGCCGGCGGGTCCAGTGGTAGAGGTCGACCCTGGTGCCGGCGGGGAGGGCGTCGACCGCGCGCGCCGCCTCCTCGAGGATCGTCTCCGTCGCCTTCGCGATGCGCTCGCGGTGGAAGACCGGCAGCATCGCCTTGCGCGAGCGGCGGTGGAACTCGCCGTCGATCGTCAGCAGCCCGTCGCCGAGGAGCGGGATCAGGTCGCCCATGTGGCCGTCGCGCCAGCGGAAGTTGTCGGCGTGGGAGACCGTCACGTAGTGGTTGGCCTCCGGCCCGAGCATGAAGACGACGTTCCCGTGGAAGATCCGCAGCGTGAAGACCGGGCCGTAGCGCTCGTACGCGTCGAGGAGGAGGGGGAGCGGGTGCTCGGCGAACCGCTTCGTGCGCACGAGGCTCGGTCGTGTGTCGCCGGGCGGGAACGCGACGTCGGCCGAGAGTTCCGCCCGGAGGTCGTCGACCAGCCGGACGAACGGGTTCGTGGAGACGGGCGGAGGAGGCGCGAGCGACATCGGGCGGCGAAGCCTAATCCCTTGGCTGGCCGCCCAGCCAGTTTCGCCCGCTACGGCAGCTCTGCGCCCGGGTGCTTCGGCGGCCGGGGCGCCGCCGGCAGGCGCGTGACCCTCTCGCACGCGGCCTCGTCGAGGAGCACGTCGACCGTGTCCGCGATGACGCGGTCGCGGCCGTCGCCGCACTCGATCCTGTCGGCCTCGCCGTCGCGCGTGCGCAGGACGTCGTCGCCCCCGCCGCCGCGGACGACGTCCCCAGAGCTGCCGTCCTGCGGCTCGCCGCCCTCCACGTCGCCCCAGGCGTGCGCCCAGATCACGTCGTCGCCGTCGCCGCCGAACGCCTCGTCCGCGCCGAGGTTCGTGTACAGCCGGTCGTCCCCGGTCCCGCCGGTGAGCACGTCGCGCCCCGCCCCGCCCGCGACGTCGTCGCGCCCGTCGCCGCCGTCGAGGACGTCGTCCCCGTCGCCGCCGGAGATCGCGTCCTCGCCCGGCACCGGGCCGACGCCGCCGTTGATCCGGTCCGCGCCCGCCTCGCCGCGCAACGCGTCCGCCCCGCCACCGCCGTCGATCACGTCGTCGCCGTCGCCGCCCGCGATCAGGTCGACGCCCTCGCCCCCGTAGAGCCCGAGGTCGTTGCCCGCCTGCCCCCAGAGGCGGTCGGTGCCGGCGTCGCCGTTCAGCGTGTCCGCGCCGTCGCCGCCGTACAGCCGGTCGTTCCCCGCCCCGCCACTCGCGACGTCGTCGCCCGCCAGCGCCCGGACGACGTCCCGTCCGCCGAGCGCGTCGATGACGTCGACCTCCTGCGTGCCGGTCAGCTTCTCGCCGTCCGCGGTGCCCGTGACCACGGCCGCGCCCGCCACGGCGGTGACGGCGAGCAGCGCGAGCGCAGACGCGCTGAGGAGGAGACGGACGCTGGGCATGGCGACCCGATGAACACTGCCGGAACCACCGGAGTTGCGCTCGCGGTCAACGCGCGAACCCCGGCCGGAAAGGGGCCGACGCTCCCGCGAAGGAGCGCTATCCTCGTCTCCCTTTCCGAGGGGGCGTAGCTCAGTTGGTTAGAGCGCCGGCCTGTCACGCCGGAGGTCGCGGGTTCGAGTCCCGTCGCTCCCGCTCCCCACAAGCCCCGTAGCCGCGGGGCTTTGGTGTTCCTGGGGCTCGTCGCAGCGGTGCTCGGAGTCGGCGGGCACGACTCGCGGCACCAAACGCGTCGATTCGGGTGGGGCCGCCGGGTACCGTTTTGCGCGTGACGAGCGACGAGCTGATCGCCGAGGTCGGGAGGCGCATCGCCGAGGCGGCGCCGGGGGCGACGCTGGTCGTCTTCGGGTCACACGCGCGCGGGGAGGCCAACACGTACAGCGACCTCGACCTGTTGGTCATCGAGCCCGCCGTCGAGAACACGGCCGCCGAGTCGGTGCGCCTTCGGGACGTCCTGGGCGGTTTGCCTTCGGCGATCGACGTCATAGTCGTGAGCCAGACCCACGCGGACGAGTGGCGCGACGTGCGAGGGAGCCTCGTGCACGCGGCGCTGTCCGAGGGCCGGGTCATCGCGGTCTGATGGCCGACCAGCACGACCTGGCGGAGCAGCTGCTCGGTCTCGCAACCGAGGACGAGGCGAGAAGGCGCTCAAGGCGGTACTCGCAGCGCGCGGCGTCGACTTCCCGTTCAGCCATGATCTCCGCTTCTTGATGGACCTCTGCGACTCGGCAACCATCGCCGTGCCGCCCGGCCTTGCCGACGCTCCGCGGCTGACGCCGTACGCGGTCGCGCAGCGGTACGGCAGGTCGGATCCGGGTGATGCCACTCGTACCGAGGCAGCCTCCTGGGCGGCGGATGCGATCGCATGGGCGCGCCGCTTGGCGGACGAAAGCCGCCCGCGCGGCTGACGCCCGGGCGGCCCATGGAGCGGTGCCCATCGCCGCGCGGGGAAACGCGACCGTCGCTCCCGCTCCACCTCGCGAAAATCGCACTTGCGTGGGGTACCCGGACCGGTATAGGGTCATCAACTGCGATGTCGCCCTGCGACAGGAGCACCGGGAGGGACGGAAGAGGTCGTGCCTGACCCCTCCGCGAAGCTCTCGCCGCAGACCCGCCTGCTCATCTCCGAGCAGCGCGAGGGCGTCGAGAGCGCCGAGCCGGTGGACCTGCTGATCCGCGTCAGCGACGAGGCTGCCGCGCGCGAGCGGCTCGAGGCGTGCGGCGCCTCCGTCCGGACGGTCGCCGGCGACGTCGTGACCGCCTCCGCTCCGGTGTCGGCCCTCCAGCCGATCGCCGAGCTCGACGACGTCGTTGCCATCGAAGTGTCGACGCCCCTCTACGGAGAGTCGCCCCCGACCGAGTGACCCCCAACGAGAGGGGCAGGACCCCGTGAGCACGCAGAAGCTCGACCCGCAGCTCGTCTTCCTCCAGGAGCAGAAGGCGCGCGCGCTCCCGGAGCTCGCGGAGACGGGCATGTTCGCGCTGCTCGCCTCCGTCGAGGGCGAGGAGACGAAGGGCCCGGCCGAGGCGTCGGTCCTCATCCAGTACGACGGCGACCCGGCGGCGCTCGCGAAGGCGGGCTACCAGGTCCGCACGGTGGCCGGCGACGTGGTCACCGCGACGCTCCCGGTCCGCGCGCTGGGCGACCTCGCCGGCATGGAGGGCGTCGTCGCCGTGGAGGGCGCGCGGCCGATGCTCACCGAGCTCGACCTCGCGGTCCCCGAGAGCCGCGCGAACGTCGTGCACACCGGGCCTCCCGGGCACCGCGGCTCCGGCGTGATCGTCGGCATCGCCGACACCGGGGTCGACTGGCGGCACGACAACTTCCGCCGTGGCGACGGCACGAGCCGCATCATCTCGATCTGGGACCAGAGCCTCGCGCCGCAGGGCGGCGAGACCAGCCCCGCCGGCTTCGGATACGGCGTCGAGTACTCACAGGCGCAGATCAACGCGGCCCTGGCCGGGACCGGGAACGTCCGCCACGTCGACGACGGGAGCGGCCACGGGACGCACGTGACCGGCATCGCGGCGGGGGACGGCTCGGCGGCGGGCCAGAACCGGCCCGCCGGGACGTTCGTCGGCCTCGCTCCGGAGTCGGAGATCATCGTCGTCGCGGTCGGCGCCGGAGCGGGCCGCGGCCTCGGCGACTCGGCGCGCGCGCTCGACGCCGTCGCGTACGTCTTCCAGCGCGCGGCGACGCTGAACCGCCCGGCCGTCGTCAACATGAGCCTCGGCGACAACGTCGGGCCCCACGACGGCACGAGCCTGCTCGAGCGCGGCCTCGACAACCTCCTCGGCGGCCAGGGGCGCGCGTTCGTCAAGTCGGCGGGCAACGCCGGCGGCGGCGGCATCCACGCCGGCGGGACCGTCGCGCCCGGCGGCACCCAGACGGTCGGCTTCGTGGTCCAGGCGAACGACACGTCGGCCGAGACGCTCGACATCTGGTACGAGGGGCCCGACCGCTTCGGCGTCCGCGTCACCGAGCCCGGCGGACCGGCCACGGCCACCGTCACGCCGAACAACACGCAGACGATCAACCTCGCGAACGGCAACCGCGTCTTCGTCGACTCGCGGCTGAACGACCCGAACAACGGCGACAACCGGATCTTCATGACGATCAGCGCCGGCACGGCGGCGACGATCGAGGCGGGGACGTGGACGTTCACGCTCGTCGGCACGCAGGTGACGAACGGGCGCTTCGACGCGTGGATCCAGCGCGGCAACCGGATCGCCTCGTTCGTCGCGCCGCACGAGAGCCGCCGCCTGACCCTCTCGACGCCCGGGACGGCCCAGAAGGTCATCACCGCCGGCAACTACATCACCCGCGGCGCCGGCGTCGGGAACCTCGCCGCCAGCTCCAGCCGCGGCCCGACCCGCGACGGCCGGGCGGCACCGGACGTGGCCGCGCCGGGCACGACGATCATCTCGGCGCGCGCCGCCGCGGGCACGGCGGACCGGTACGTCGGCATGGGCGGGACGAGCATGGCGGCGCCGCACATCACCGGGGCGATCGCGCTCATGCTGCAGCAGAACCGGGCGCTGACCCAGCAGCAGATCAAGGAGTGCCTGCGCAGCACGGCGCGCGCGGACGCGTTCACCGGGACGACGCCGAACGACGAGTGGGGCGCCGGGAAGCTCGACGTGGCTGCGGCGTTCGCCTGCGTGGCCGGCCCCAAGGTGATCACGACGCTCCTCAAGGCGAGCTGCCTCAAGACGAAGCAGCCGAAGACGTGCCTGCAGACGCTCAAGGCGGTCTCGTGCCTGCGGGTCACGCGCCTCGGCGTCAGGTGCCCGAAGGAGACGATCCGGCTGGAGTGCGTCGTCACGCTCGGGAGCGAGGCGTGCCCGCCGATCACCAGGACGCCCGATTGCGTGGTCTCGATGCGCGCGATCTGCCCGCCCGACACCCGCGGCCCGTGCCAGATGCTGCCCGACCCGCTCGAGCCGATCGTCCAGCCCGGACGGCTCGGCGGGCGCCTGATCATCGGCCGGGAGTCCGAGACGGGCGAGGTCACGTGGTACGGCTTCGACCCGTACGGCGAGCTCGAGAGCATCGCCGAGGGCGGCGAGCTCTGGTCGGAGGGTGAGGACGACGACGAGCTCTGAGCGGGACGCGCCGCGTCGGTGACGGCGGCCGGCCGCGCCGCCGCCGTTCCGCGCCTGCTCGAGGCGGGCGTGCTCTCGCACGAGGTCGTCGTCGACCGCGGCGTCACCGTCGAGGACTGGTCGCGCGCGAACGAGGTGCTGCTCGTCCGCGTCCCGGGCGCGCCGGCGGCCGGCGCGGTCGTCAAGGCGTTCGGCGAGGGCGAGCGGGAGCGCCTCGACGCCGAGCTGCGCGTGCACGCGCTGGCCGAGGAGCGCCCCGGGCTGCGGCGCGCGCTGCCGGCGCTGCTCGCCGCCGACGCCGAGGAGCGGTGGCTCGCGCTCGAGGCCGTCGTCCCCGGCGTGA
>DASZDF010000030.1:0-7766 GCA_035942275.1 Solirubrobacteraceae bacterium
CGCCCGGCGAGCGACTCGATCTCGTCGATCGCCGACCGCAGCCCGCGGGCCTCGCGGTACGGCCGGTCGCTCGTGATCGCGTCGAGCGTGTCCGCCACGGCCAGGATCCGCGCCGCGAGCGGGATCTCCTCGCCCGCGAGGCCGTCCGGGTACCCGGTGCCGTCGTAGCGCTCGTGGTGGCTGCGCACCATCTCCTTGACGATCCGCGGCACGTCCAGCTCGCCGACGATGTAGCTCGACGTCTCGGGATGCATCCGCATGATCGACAGCTCGTGGTCGCTGAGCTTCGTCGGCTTGAGCAGGATGGCGTCCGGCACCCCGACCTTGCCGATGTCGTGGATCGTCGCGCCGACCTCGGCCGCGCGCAGCTGCGTCGCCGGCAGCTCCAGCTCCTCGGCCAGCAGCATCGTCACCTTCGCGACGCGCTCGACGTGGCCGCCGGTGTAGGGGTCCTTGGCCTCGATCGTGCGCGCCAGCGACGTGATCGTCGACAGGTACGACGTGTGCATGCGGCCGACGAGGTCGCGCTTCTCGTCGAGCAGCCGCTGGAGGCGGCGGTTCGCGGTCTCGAGGTCGTCGCGGTGGCGGCGAAGCTCGACGACGCTCGCCCGCGAGCGGTGGACGTAGCCGCGCTGACCGAGCCACAGCGTGGCGACCGGGAGCGCGAAGAGCGGGACGGTGACGAGGCCCAGGTGCTCGTAGCTCACCGCCAGCGCCGCGCCGATGACGCCGTAGACGACGAAGTGCGCCCAGAGCCACGCCATCCCCTCGCGCCAGACGGCCAGCGGGCGGCGCCCCTCGGCCAGCGCGATGACGATCGACATCAGGACGGTGTTGACGACGTAGTACGCGAGCGCGGCGGGGATGCCGGCGAAGATCTGCTGCGTCGGCGTGGCCGTCGGCATATGGGCGAAGACGACGGCGGCGGCCGCGCCCGACAGGCCGAGCGCGCCGAGGTCGAACGACCACTTCAGCCGCGGCTCGCCGCGGAGCATGCGGGCCACGGCGATCGCGACCTCGCCGGCGATCGGGCCGACCGGGCCGAACACGCACGCGAGGGTCAGCGTCGGGACGGAGGCCGCCGACAGGTTGAGGCCGTCGAAGAGGTCGATGCGCACGATGTCGAGCAGCACGACCGCGGCGACGAGGAGCACGAGCAGGAAGGGCGAGTCGCCGGCCTCGATCGGGCCGACCGCGACCAGCACGGCGACGACGCCCGCCAGCAGGGCGGTCACGAACGCGGGGATGTAGCGGCGCCCGCGCGGCACGTCCTCGGGCTCCGCCTCGACCTCCGTCGCGGGCGCTGGCGCAGCCGCCGCGGCCTGGACCAACGCAGGCTCAGCCTGCTCGACGGGCGCGGCGATCGCGAACGACGGGCGCGCTCCCGCCGACTCGATGCTCTCCAGGGCGCCCGCGGGGAGCGCCAGGCGCACGCGGTTGCGCCCGCCGGCCTTCGCGTCGTACAGCGCGGCGTCGGCGGCGGCGAGCAGGCCGTCGGCGTCCTCGGCGTCCTTCGGGAAGGCGGCCACGCCGGCGCTGAACGAGCAGCGCATGGTGGTGCCGTCGCCGGAGGTCCAGCCGAGGTCGCGGACCTCGACACGCACGGCGTCGATCAGCGCCTCGGCCTGGGCGGCGGTCCAGTCGGGCAGCAGGAGGCAGAACTCCTCGCCGCCGAAGCGCGAGGCGACGCCGCCGTCGTGCGCGGCCCGCGCGAGGCCCTCGGCGACCCGGAGGATCGCCTGGTCGCCCGCGAGGTGCCCGAAGCGGTTGTTGATCGCCCGCAGGTGGTCGAGGTCGATCATCACGAGGGCGACCGCGTCGTCGCGGCGGGTCGCCGCCCGCAGCGCCTCGTCGAGCGACTCGCGCAGGTACTCGAAGTTGAAGAGGCCGGTCTTGGGGTCCGTCCGCGACTTGTGACGCAGCGCGGGGACGAGCATCGCCCGCGAGACGAGCCCGAGCGGGCCGGCGATGATCGCGCACAGCCACGGGTCGAAGGACCACAGGGCGGCGAGCGCGGCGCCGGTGGTGACGAGCGCGACGTCGACGGGGAGGTTCACGGCGAGGTTGCGCGCGCCGACCCGCAGCGGTCGGTGCCAGGCCATGCGCATGTGGAGCGCGAGCAGCGTGTCGACCATGAGCACGAACGCGAGCGCCGCGACGCCGAGGGCGATGACCGGGCCGGGGCCGGGGTTGTCCGCTCCCGGGACGCCGGTGACCGAGATCAGCGCGTGGACGGCGAGGCCGGCGAGGACGACCGCCGCGGCGTGGAAGCCCGGGGCGTACCACCGGACCTGCCCGCGCAGCGCGCTCGGCGCGAAGCAGAGCAGGGCGAGCAGCGGGAGGGCGGCAGGGGGGAGGAGGACCGCCGCCCAGAACACGAAGACCAGCCCCGGGTGAAGCGACGAGCTGCCGGGGCTCGAGACCTCGAAGAACGAGGCGGCGGCGCACAGCGCGGCCGTGAGCACCAGCAGCGTCTCGTCGTACGGCCCGCCGGCGCCGGCGAGCGCGGTCGCGCCCGCGGCGGCGGCGAGCGCCGTCACGGTGAGCGCCCGGGCCGGCCGGGAGAGCTCGCGGAAGCGGGGGTCTCGACGCGTCATCCTCGGCTCCTAGCGCTCGAAGCTCGTCGACCAGGACACGCGGGCCATCTCGGCCGGCGCCGAGGACCACGACGCCGACGGATCCAGCGCGAGGCATTCCTGCTTCGCACTGGCGATGTCGGCGTCCGACCAGCTCACGCGGCTCCAGGTCACGCGCTCGAGCTCGGCGCAGCTCGCGTGGGTCGCCGACCAGCTCACCCGGCTCCACGACGCGACCGACCAGCTGACGCGGCTGAAGCTCGCGCGCAGCGCGTCGGGCGCCTGGCTCCAGCTCACGCGGCTCCAGCTGACCCGCTGCCAGTCGAGCGTGCGGGAGGTCGCGTCGATGAGCGTGCTCAGCGGCGGCTCGGGGGTGGTGACCGACGTCGGGTTGAGCTGCGCCTTGTCGACCGCCGCCTCGGCGCCCGCGACCGTCTCGGTGACGGTCGTCGCGGGGACGGGGTCGCCGCCCGCGTCGACCAGCGTGCCGGTGCTCGGGCTCGTGACCGCGCGGGTCCGCTTGACGAGGGTCGCCTTCACCTGCTGCGGCGTCCACTGCGGGTAGGCCTGGAGGAGGAGCGCGACCTCGCCCGAGACGAGCGCGGCGGCCATCGACGTGCCGCCGATCTTCAGGTACTCGCCGTCGACGACACAGCCGGGGCACTGCCGCCCGTAGTAGGAGCCCGGGGCGAGGGCGGAGGCGAGCTGCGCTCCCGGCGCCACGACGTCCGGCTTCTCGAAGCCGTCCTGCGTGCGGCCGCGGCTCGACCAGGCGGTCAGGCGGTCGTCGCCGATGTCCTTCGTCGCCATGTCGTCCACGGCGCCGACCGTGATGACGTGTGGGTCGTTGCCGGGCGCGTAGCCGACGGCGTCCGCGGCGGTGCCTCCGTTCCCGGCCGCCGCGACCACGACGATCCCGGCGAACCAGGCCTGCTCGACGGCGGCGTCGAGGGGGTCGGTCTTGTAGGACTCGGCAACCGACGAGCGCAGCGAGAGGTTGACGACGCGGATGTTGTACTCGTCGCGGAAGTCGACGACGAACTGCAGGCCGGCGATGACGTCGGCGAGCGTCGTGGCGCCCTGGCCGTCGTCGACCTTGACGGAGATCAGGTTGGCGTCGGGCGCGACCCCGGCGTAGCGGCCGGCGGCGGGATCGCCGGTCGGGCGGTTGGCGCCGTTGCCGGCGATCAGGCCCGCGACGTGGGTGCCGTGGCCGTAGGTGTCGCCGGCGCCCGTGGCGCCGGGGTTCGTGACGGCCGTGGCGACGACGCGGGAGCGGGCGTCGGTCGCGCTGACGCGGAAGTCGGGGTGGTCCCCGGCGACGCCCGTGTCGACCACCGCGACGCCGATGCCCCTGCCGGTCGTCCCCATGCCCCACGAGCGATCCGCGCGGATCGACTGGTTGAACGAGGTGCGAAGTGCGGCCGGGTCCGGCGCGCCGCTCGACTCGACCTTGGCGTTGAGGCTGACGGCCCTGACGTCGCTGCGCGTGCCGATCCTCAGCGCCTCTTCGGCGGGGAGCGTCGCGACGAGTCCTGTGACGATCGGCAGGCGGCGGGTGACGCGGCCGCCGGCGCTCTCGATCGCCTGCGTCGCGGCCTGCGCGCCGGCGCCGCCGCGGAGCTGGACGATGACGTCGACGCTGCGGCGCGGGTCGCGCTCGGCGATCGTCTGGAGCGCGGGGTGGGGGGAAGCCGTGCCGCTCTTCGCCGCGAACGACGGGGCGCCCGGGGTGGGCGCGGCGGGTGCGCCTGCGAGCACGACGAGGGCGAGGAGGCAGAGCGCCGCCGCGGGCATGGCAAGGGGCAGCCGACCCGGTCGGCGCAGGGTGAAGGGCATCGGACAAGACCTCCGAATCGGGCTGGGGGAGCCCGGAGAGCATTCGTGGGACTGACCGGTAGCCGAGCCGTCTCGTTACTGCCGAGACCTCTTGCTTTGCGTCCCTGCCTCGCGGCAGGTTTGCCCTTCTTTGCGGCCTGTGTCCCGGCGGATCGGGAGGCCGCTGAAGGTCCTTGAGCCTCATTGGACGTTTGTTCGAACGCCGTTTTTCCGGGCGCCGATGAAATGGCTATGCACCGGGTTTCGGTGCAAGATGATTGGCGCGTTTCCGCGAAGAGGTTGCACGGAAGTGGCAGATCTGCATAGCTGCAACCCGGGCGGCGCGGCCGCCTGACGGCCCGCTTCAGGCGCGGACGTCGAGCAGGTGGCGCTCGGTGTCGGCGAGCACCGCGAAGGCCGTGGCGTTCGCCGCGTACATCGTCTTCGCCGTGATCAGCCCGACGATGTCCTCGACGAGGTCGGGGCCGGGGGAGAGCGCCTCGGTCGAGACGTTCGCGATGTTGTGGGCGTGGACGGCAAGCTGGCTCTGGGCGGCCTGCATGCCTGTCGCGGAGATGCGCACGTGGTCGGCATCGGCGCGCGTCGTCGGGTTCGTGCGGATCTGAAGGTGGGGTGGACGGGCGTCCGAGCCTGCTTCATCCGAGCCAGTCGACCGCCTCCAGCGCGAGCGGCGGCGGCACCGCGTGGCCGCCGTCGAACTCCTCGTACGTCACGTCGTATCCCGCGGTGCGCAGGGCGGGGACGAGCCGCCGGCTGCACCGGTCGATCGGGAGGACCGGGTCGGCGACGCCGTGCGTGACGTAGACGCCCGGCCGCCCGACCTGACCGGCGGGCGCCGCGAAGCCGGGCGAGAACGCGATCAGGTGCGTGAAGAGGTCCCCGTTCCCGATGCCGAGGGAGAGCGCGTACGACGCGCCGTCGGAGAACCCGCCAAGCGCCACGCGCCCGGGGTCGACGGGGCAGGTCGCGAAGACGTGCGCGAGGGCGCTGTCGAGGAACTCGACGTCCGGGCCGAAGCCGCCGCGGATGACGTCCCACGTCGTCCCGCGGGAGTCCGGCGCCAGGAGGATGAGGCCCTTCGCGTCCACGAGCGGCTCGAGGATCCGCACGACGCGATCCCCTGACGATCCGGCGCCGTGGAGCAGGACGACGAGTGGGCACGGGTTCCCGTGCGCCGCCCCGGGCGGGACGTGGAGGAGGCCGTCGCGAGCGGCGCCGATCCCCAGTGGGCCGCGCCCGGCGGGGAGTGCCGGCGTGGTCGTGCCCGACGGCCGTGCGCGGAGGCGGCCACCGGACCGCGCGTCGCCGCTCACGCGGTGGTCGGCTGCTCCTCGCCGCCGCGGGCGTCGAGTTGCTCGACGATGTCCTGGACGGCGCGGTCGCGCTCGCCGCGCGCGTCGTTGAGCGGGTTGAAGATGCCGCGCATCACGGAGAGGGCGGTCCAGCGGCGAGGTCGGATGATCCGCGGGCTGCGGCGCTCGATCCCGCGGGCGATGGCCTCGCCGGCGGCGGACGGCGGGAGGCGCTTGCGCAGCAGCTTCGGGATCTCGCCGATCATCACGTCGGCGAGCGGGTCCTGGTCGATCGCCCGGTGGACCATCTCGGTGTCGATGAAGCCGAAGTAGGCGACGCTCGCGCTCGCGCCGTGCGGGACGAGCTCGGTCCTCAGCGCGCGGCCGAGCTGCTCGACGCCGGCCTTGCTCATCGCGTACGGCGCGGCGCCCGCGCCGTTCATGAACGCGTAGATCGACGCGATGACGACGATGTGGCCCTTGCGGCGCACGATCTCCGGCAACGCGACGTCGACCGTCCGGTAGACGCCGTAGAGGTTCACGTCGCGCACGCGCTCGAAGCTCTCGGTCGACATCGCCCTCACCGTCGCGCTCCGCGACACGATCCCCGCGTTGGCCACGACGACGTCGAGGCCGCCGAAGCGTTCGACGGTCGACGCGACCGCGCGCTGAAGGGCGCCGCGGTCCGTCACGTCCGTGGCGATGCCGAGCGCCTTCGTGTCGTGGATCTGCGCTGCCGCGCGGTCGGCGGCATCCTGGTCGAGGTCGACGACGACAACGGACGCCCCGCGGCGGCTCAGCGCCTGCGCGGTGGCGAACCCGATGCCACGCGCGCCGCCGGTCACCAGCGCGACCTTGCCGGCGATGTCGTAGGAGGCCATGGGGCGCAGTACATCACGCCGGCGTGCATGCGACGGCGGCACCGGCCTGGCGTAGGGTCGGCCTCATGCGCGTGCGGCTGGCGGAGCTCATTGCGGCGCTGTCGCTGGCGACGGACCTGGGGCTCGGCCTGCCGCAGGAGCACGCGCTGCGCCAGACCCGGATCGCGCTGGGGTTGTGCGAGCGGCTCGGGCTCGACACCGACGACCGCGCGGCCGTCTACCACGTCGCTCTGCTCGCCTGGGTGGGCTGCACGGCCGACGGGCACGAGCTCTCGGCCACGTTCGGCGACGACCTGGCGCTGCGCGCCGGCAGCTACGGCGTGGACCGGGCGGGGCGGCCGATGCTCGGGTACCTGCTGCGGCGCGTCGGCGAGGGGCAGCCGCCGCTTCGCCGCGCGCAGATGGCGGCCGGGCTCGTGGCCGATCGCGGCCGGACGGTCGTCGAGGCGATGTCGACGCACTGCGTCGTCGCGTCGCTCTTCGCGCGCCGGCTCGGGCTCGGGCCGGCGGTCGAGGAGCCGCTGCGCCACATGTTCGCGCGCGCGGACGGACGCGGCGTGCCCCGAGGGGTGGGCGGCGAGGACGTGCCGCTGGCGACGCGCGTCGTGCAGGTCGCGGACGTGGCCGAGGTGTTCCACCGCGCCGGCGGCGTCCCGCCAGCGGTCGCCGTCGTGCGCGAGCGATCGGGCGGGCACCTCGACCCGCATGTCGCCGCAGCGCTCGTGGACTGCGCGGACGAGCTGCTCGGCAGCCTCGACGAGACGACGAGCTGGGACGGCGTCATCGCGGCCGAGCCCGGGCTCGTCAGGGCGCTGGCCGGCGACGAGCTCGAGGCCGCGCTCGAGGCCGTCGCCGACTTCGGCGACCTCAAGTCGCCGTGGTTCACCGGGCACTCGCGGGGCGTCGCGCGGCTCGCCGCCGGCGCGGGCGAGGCGGCCGGGCTCACGCCCGAGGCGACGACCGAGCTGCGGCGCGCGGGGCTCGTCCACGACCTCGGCCGCGCAGGGGTGCCGAACACGATCTGGGACAAGCCGGGGCCGCTCACCGACGCCGAGCGCGAGCGGGTCCGGCTGCACCCGTACTACACCGAGCGTGTCCTCGCGCGGCCCGCCGCGCTCGCCCGTCTCGCGGCGATCGCGGCCAGCCATCACGAGCGGCTCGACGGCTCGGGGTACCAC
>DASZDF010000031.1:0-3879 GCA_035942275.1 Solirubrobacteraceae bacterium
GTCCACGACGACGGCACCGTCGAGGAGGCGGCGATCGCGGCGTCCGCGTAGCGCCCTCAGGCGCGGAGCTTGTACCCGCGCCGGAAGAGCCGCAGGTTGAGCGTGAACAGCGCGGCGGCCGCCGCGGTCAGCAGCCCGAGCGACAGCGCGATGTTCGCCTCGGAGTAGCCGATGAAGCCGTACCTGACCAGGTTGATCATGTAGTAGACGGGGTCGAAGTGGGTCAGCGTCTGGAACGGCTCCGGCAGCAGCGACGCCGAGTAGAAGACGCCGCCGAGGAAGATCAGCGGCTGGAGGACGAACGTCTGCGCGAACGAGACGTCGTCGAACTGCTCGGCTCGCACCCCGATGAGCACCCCGAGCTGTGCGAAGAAGAACCCGACGAGCAGCAGCGCCGGCAGCAGCACGTGCGGGTTCTCGATCGGGATCCCCACGAGCACGGTCGACGCCGCGAACGTAAGGACGGCGACCGTCATCCCGCGCAGGAAGCCGCCGAGCGAGAACGCGAGGAGCAGCTCGGTGGGCGACGCCGGCGACGAGAGCTGGTCCTGGATCGCGCCCTGGAACTTCTGCTGGAGGATCGACGACGCGTTGTTCGCGAACGCGTTCATCGCCCAGGCCATCATGATCAGGCCGGGCACGATGAAGACGACGTAGTCGACGCCGTGGAGCTTGTCGATCCGCGTGCCCAGCGCCGCGCCGAAGACCGAGATGTAGAGGAACGTCTCGAGCAGCGGCGCGCCGACCGTCTGGCGCTTGATCTTCACGAACCGGTTGACCTCGCGCCGGACCAGGGCGAGGAAGCGGATCTGCGCGGCGGTCACGCGACCTCGCCGAGCTTCGCGCGCGACAGCTCCTTGCGCCCGACGAGCTCGAGGTAGGCGTCCTCGAGCGACGAGACGCCGAACTGCGCCGCCAGCTCCCGGCTCGTCCCCGTCGCGACGATCCGCCCGTCGCCGATGAACGCGATCTTGTCGCAGAGCTGCTCGGCCTCTTCGAGGTAGTGCGTCGTCAGCAGGATCGTCGTCCCCTCCGCGTTGATCCGCTGGACGTACTGCCACAGCTCGAGCCGCAGCTCCACGTCGACGCCCGCGGTCGGCTCGTCGAGGATCAGCAGGCGCGGGCGGTGCATGAGCGCCCGCGCGAGGATGAGCCGCCGCTTCATCCCGCCCGACAGCGTCCGCGTCCGGTCGTCGCGCTTCTCGTTCAGGGAGAACGCGTCGAGCAGCTCCCGCGCCCGCTCCCTGCGGTCCTTGCGCGGCATCCCGAAGTACCCGCCGTGGTAGTCGAGCGTCTCCTCGACCGTGAGGAACCAGTCGAGGTTGAGGTCCTGCGGCGCGAGCCCGACGGCCAGCCGCGCCTGCTCGTAGTGCTCGATCGCGTCGTGGCCGTACACCTCGATCGAGCCCGACGTCGGCTGCGCGAGCCCGGTCGTGCAGTGGATCAGCGTCGACTTGCCGGCGCCGTTCGGGCCGAGCAGGCCGAAGAACTCGCCCTCCGCGATGGAGAGCGAGACGCCGCGCAGCGCCTCGGTGCCGGTCGGATAGCGCTTGACGAGGTCGGTGATCTGGAGGGCCATGCGGGGAACATCATGCCCGTGCTCCTCCAGGCCTGCCTGAACGGGGCGCGTTCGGCGCACGAGCACCCGGCGCTCCCGCTCACCGCCGGGCGCCTCGCCGCCGACGCGCGGGCGTGCGTGCGGGCGGGCGCCGGCGCGATCCACCTGCACCCGCGCGGCGGCGACGGCCTGGAGTCGCTGCGGTCG
The DNA here is from genome assembly GCA_035942275.1 of Solirubrobacteraceae bacterium. Classification (GTDB taxonomy): domain Bacteria; phylum Actinomycetota; class Thermoleophilia; order Solirubrobacterales; family Solirubrobacteraceae; genus CADCVT01. Next base: position 1,766 of record DASZDF010000031.1, read on the forward strand.
GGCGTCGTCGACCCGGTGGTCGCGCACGTCAGGCACGCGTGCGGGGTGCCCGTCGGCGTCGCGACCGGCGCGTGGGTGGAGCCCGATCCCGAGCGCCGGGCGGCGCTCGTCGCGGAGTGGCGCGAGCCCGACTACGCGTCGGTGAACCTGTCCGAGCCGGGGGCGATCGAGGTGATGCGCGCGCTCCCCGTCGGGATCGAGGCGGGCGTGTGGAGCCCGGAGGACGCCGAGCTCCTGGCCGCGAGCGGGATCCCGGTGACCCGCGTTCTGATCGAGATCATCGGCGGACCGGCGGAGACCGCGGTCGCGCGTGCGCAGGAGATCGAGCGGGTGCTCGACGCGGCGGGGAACGACGCGCCGCGGCTCGTCCACGGCGAGGAGGAGGCGTGCTGGCCGGTCCTTCGCCACGCCCTCGCGACCGGCCGCGACACGCGCATCGGCCTCGAGGACACGCTCGTGCTCCCCGACGGGACGCAGGCGGCGGGGAACGCGGAGCTCGTCCGCGTCGCGCGCGAGCTCGCGGCGGGCTAGAGCGGCGGGGGCGGCGGGGCGCTGCGGCGCACGACGGTGCGCAGCGCGATCCGCGTGTCGGTCTGGACGACCTCGCCCTTGGCCTTCAGCAGCCGGATGAGCCCGTCGAGCTCGCCGATGTCGGCGACGGTGACGCGGAGCTGGTAGTCGAACGGACCGGTGACGTGCGCGGCGTCGTCGACGACGTCGAGCCCGGTCACGAGCGGCTCGAAGCGCTCGGGCGGCGTCCCCTCGCGCAGGCGGACGTCGATGAGCGCGGTCAGCTTCCGCCCCGCCGCGGCCGGGTCGACGATCGCCGTGTAGCCGGTGAGGATCCCGCGGCGCTCGAGGCGCCGGACGCGGTCGGCCGTCGCGTTCGGGCTCAGCCCGACGTCCGCCGCCAGCTCGCGGAAGTTCACCCGCGCGTTGCGCTGCAGTGCGAGGACGATGGCGCGGTCGGTGTCGTCCACCGGGCGATCATCGCATGAGGAAAGCGCGGGATGTCCAGAGTTTCGCGCGGTGGCCGCGGCGGGGCGCTGCGCAAACCGCGGTCCGGTTGCCCGCGGCGTCGGAGGTGCCGACCGTGAGGGCATGGTCCGCTCCGCAGCCTGCCTCGGCGCCCTCCTCGGCCTCGCGCTCGCTCCCTCCGCCCTCGCCTTCGGCGGCCCCGTCGACGTCTCGCAGGGCGGATCGGCGAGCGGGGCGGGGATCGCGGCGCATCCCGCGGGCGGCGGGGCCGTCGCGTGGAAGCGCGCGAGCGACTCGCGCGTCGTGGTCCGGCGCGTCGCGCCCGACGGCGCGCTCGACGAGGTCGGCGCGGTGTCCGGCGAGGCGGCGACAAGCGCGACGCCGGCCGTCGGGCTCGCCGGCGCCGACACCGTGGTCGGCTGGATCTGCGATGGCGACGACCACTTCCTCGTGCGCCGCATCGGGAGCGACGGCGCGCTCGGGCCCGTGTGGGACGTCTCCCAGTCGAGCCTCAACGAGATCAACGGCGCGTCGGCGCTGGCCGCGAACGCGAGCGGCCGCGTCGCGGTGGCGTGGCGGCGGCCGAGCGACAGCGACGTCCTCTTCCGTGCGTTCGACGTCGCGACCGGCCCCTCGTCGGCGATCGTCGAGCTGACGTCCGACCCCGACATCGCGCTCTACGGCACGAACGTGCAGGTGGCGATCGGCGCCGACGGGGCCGCGGCCGTCGTCTGGCACCGCAACACCGACTGCGACATCATCGTCCGCCGGATCGACGCGGCGGGGAACGCGGGCCCGCAGGAGGACGTGTCGGGCCAGCCCGACTCGGCGGTCGGCGACACGAACCCGTCGGTCGCGATCGACGACGCGGGCGACGCGATCGCCGCCTGGCACCGCGACGTCGACCACCACGCGGTCACGCGCCGCTGGCGCGCCGACGGGTCGCTCGCGGACCTCGCGGACATCGCGAGCGGGCAGCCGGCCTCGATGGCGAACTTCGGCATCGCGGCGCTGCCGGCGTCGGCCGCCGTCGCGTGGCAGCGCGAGGCAGACGGCCACGTCCTCGTCAGCAACGGCGGCGCGCCGGTCGACGTCTCGACCGGCCCGGCCGCGAGCGCCCCCGCTGCCGCGCGAAC